>NZ_SJUQ01000005.1:0-121308 GCF_004337045.1 Exiguobacterium sp. SH5S4 | reverse complement strand
GTCGTTCGTGCGAGACGTCCTCATGGGCGGTCTCATCGACGGCGAACAGTATGCCTATGCGTGGATCGAGAAGACCGCTCCCCTTCCGAAGTCGCTTGGAGACCTTGATATCGACAACATCAAAGAGATCAACGAGATGGACGACGAAGGGTTCCAGGTGTCGATGATGTCGCTCCCGACCGACCATATTCGTATCGTCGGACGGCGCAACAGCTCTTACGTCATCGCCTTCGACCTCGATTATTTCGAATCCGAGGTGACGGAGAGCAATAAAATGTCACTTTTAAAAGGCTACCCGAAAGAGATCCGTGAGGCGTACCTCGAGTACAAACGTAAACGAACAGCCGACACACGGTGGAAGGTGCTGGATAACGACAAAACCTTCGCCGTGAAGTTCCGCGCGAAGATCAGCGAACCACATGGTCGTCCGATCGGACTGGCGGCCATCGACGAGATCGTCTTCAAGGAAGCGTTACGGAAGACAAAGCAGAACGTCATCAATGAGGTCAACAACGAGATCATCGTCCAGACGTTACCGGAAGGCGAGAAAAAAGGGCAATCCGCCCTCACGCAGAAACAGCAACAGGCGCAACACGGATTCGTCCGTGACGCCGTCCGCTCGAAACGTACCTCGACAGGGACGACGGTCGTAACGGTCGCCGCAGGGACGAAGCTTGAACGGTTGAAAGCGAACACCGACATCTTCGACTCGAAGGACGACACGATGACCGCCATCTCCTCGTCGCTCGGCTTCGCCGCATCCCTCTTGAACGGGATGGACGGGAACTACTCGTCGCAGCAAGGAAACGCATCGCTCGTCTCGGCACAGGTGTTCGAGATGATCGAACAGATCGAGTACGAGCTCAACAAGATCCTCAATGCGAACATCATCAAAGAGAAGTCGTATGACGTAAGGATCTCGTATCTCCCGATCACCCACCTGAACCGTGAGGAACAGGTGAAGAACGCGAAAGAGCTCTACACGCTCGGACGTGGCTCGCTCCAGGCGTGGATCGCGGCCGCAGGTTGGAGTGTCGACGTCTATCTATCGATGATGGATCACGAGCTCCAGCAAGGCTACGAAGACAAGTATCCGATCCACCAGACCGCCTACACCGCCTCACCGGGCGCAGAAGGCGGCGAACCCGACAAGGGTGGCCGTCCGAAAGACAATGCGACCGACAACGAGAGCACTCTCAAAGGAAAGTCGAACGGGACGAAAAAAACCTGACGACATTGAGAGGAGGTGAAATTAATGCTTAAAGTCTTAGAATTATCGAATCTCGACAAGAAGACCGGACGCCGCCACGCGAAGATCGTGTTGCACGAGGTGTTCGAGTCGGAGTCGAGATGGAACAAGAACGGGATCACATGGCTCGAGCCATATGTCTCACAAAATATTGGCTCTGCCGTCGGACAACCGTTCGTGGCAGAGTTTTTTGATTCCGACCAAGACTACCCGTGGGGGCATGGAAGCCAGAAGATCGTCAACGGCGAGTTGCAGTTCGAGAACTCGACCGTCGTGGGTATGATCGAGAAGGCGTATGTCGAGCGGGTTGATGTGAATGGCAAAACCATTCTGGCGGCCGTAGCAGAGGGTTATCTTTTTGCGAACCGCTATCCAAACTTCATGAGCTGGATGGATACAAAACGTACCGAAGGGTCTCCTATCGAATCATCCGTCGAAATCTCGAGAACGTCTGACAATCAGGCGATCATCTATCGGGACGGATGGAAAGCGGAAGGACGTATCCCGACGACCTACGAATATATCGGTCACGCCATCCTCGGTGTCACACCGGCGGATGACAGCGCGGTCTTGTTGGAACTCAATACAAAGAAGAAAGGGGCATTTACCGCAATGGATTTGAAAGAATTGCAAAAATTGGCAGAAGATCGTCTCGTCGAGCTCAACGCATTGAACGCGAAGCTTGAAGAGATGAATACGGCCAAAGCAGCGCTTGACGCAGACCTTGAAACAAAAGTCGCTGAAGTCAACACGCTCGTAGAAGAAGTCAAGTCTCTCAAAGAGACGAACTCGACGCTCGAGACTTCGAAAGAAGCCATCGTCACAGAGTTGAACAGCTACAAAGAGAAAGAGGACGCGGCGAAACTCGAAGAACTCAAAGCTGAGTTCAACAGCAAACTGGGCGCTTTCGAAGAGTCGGAGAAAGTGGTCGCTGAAGTCGAGATCAACGCCTTCAACGAAACACCGTCTGTCGAACTCATGAACAAAGCGGTCGCCAAGATCAACTCGGGCATCGTCGCGAGCATTTTGGAAAAACGTACCGTCGAAACGAACAGCAAGGACAAAGGCGCAGAAATCTTCGAGTCGTTCAACCAAAAAGACGACGAAAAAGATGACGTCGAAGTCGATATCTATTCATAATTCAATCTCAATCACACAGGAGGCAACACAGCATGGCATTTAAACCATTAACGATCGGCGGATTCAAGGCCGTTAAAAACGACCCGACTACCGTCGCAGCAGTCGACCTTATTCAAGGTCAAGCTGTCGTACTAGACAAGCAAGCAGGGGAAGCAAAACTTCCAACAGCAGACGGAGCACAAGGCAACGACCTTCATTTCGTCGCAAACATCGATGTTCACCCTGAAATCGTCTTTGCGAAGAACGAAGTCGAAGTCAAAGCGGGCGAATTCGTCCGTGGATTCGAAGTCGCATCACTCAAAGGTTTGGAAATCGAACTTGGCGGAGCGGCACTCAAAGACGAAGCTCGCGCGAAAGGCGACAAACTCGTCGCTGGACTTGACGGCAAATGGGAGAAGAAGGCTGACGTCACAGGCCACGCCCTTCACCTCGAAGTAACTGCATTGACTACATACCGTGGGAAAGGTGTTATCGCGATCGTTCGCGGTGCATAATCCACTACACTAGGAGGAAATTCGTAATATGAAACTTACAAACGTTATCGAGACGAACGGTTTTGTCGACTCGTCTAAATTTGCAAAAAAAGAAAAAACTAAGATCGTAGAAGTATTCTCTGCCGCTGTCTCAGGTCAATCACTCGAAGGCTTCCACCCTGACGTCGCTAACAAAGCGATGGCTCGCATCAAAGAGCTCTCTGAATTGTCGCAAGCAGGAGACATCCACGCGAAAGCCGAACTCAACGAGATCGTTCGTTGGACGGTACAGCCTAAATTGCTCGAGCGCTTGGAACTCTTGAGCGTACTCTCGAACTACAAGAAAATCGGTTATGACGAGCAAGCACTCGTTCAGACGTACAAACATGACGTCCGTTCGCGCCGTCAAGCCGCATCAGGCGACGTGCCGTTCGGTTCAATGGAGAAAAAGGATACGCTCGTTCAGACACACACGATTTCTGCCGGTTTCGCCGTCAACTACCGTGAAGTCCAAACAGGCAACCTCGACCGTCTCGGTGAGCACATCCAACAGATCCAAGTCGACCTCGGAAACAAAGCGATCGGCTTCGTATATGACGAGTTCTACAAACAGTTCAAAGCACTCGAAGGCATCAAATACTACGCTGAGACTGCCGGCTTGACTGGTACGGCTCTCGAAGACTTGATCAAGAAAGTTCGTCGCTTCGGCCGCGTATCGCTTCTTGGTGACTACGCAATGGTATCGCAGATCTCTGACTTCGTCGGATTCAAACAAGACGGCAAGACTGACGCGACTGCACGTATCGCGGACGCTGCGCTCGAAGAAATTCGTCGCAACGGTATTGTCGGTGGCTTCCGTGGCGCTGACGTCGTCGAAGTACCAAACACGTACAACCTTACTGAAGTCAACGCTGATGGCGACAACTTCGAGACATACCTTCCAGAAGACTTGCTCTTCGCAGTACCGAACGGCAACGTCGTACCGTTCCATACGGTTCGTCGTGGCGAACTCGCTTCTGCTTCAGGCATTGACATCGTGACTGGTCAGAACATCACACGCTACGACCTCGAGATCGGTGCATTGGTCGACCCGTTCGCAGTTCAAACTGTCGGCGTCATCAAAGACACGAACCTCTGATTCGTTAACTAACGAAATCAAAAAACAAAATCTCTTAGGATGAAAGGAAGTATTTTTTTATGACATTGAAACCCGAAGACAAAGTATTGGTGAAAAACTTGTGTGCATGGCCGCTCTATTTCAAACGGCTCGAAGGACATGGGGATGTAAAGATCGCAGAGAACGGGAAAACCCGTCTCTCAGTGGAAGAGGTTCAAGCTCAGGTAGACACGGGCAACAAATTCTTCATCGGTGAGGACGGTCGTGGTTCAAACGCCCGTCTCTATATCGACAGCAAAGAACTTCGTGTGGCGCTCGAATTCGAGCGTGACGCAACGACTGTCGTCAAACCCGAAGAGGAAGAAGACGCCCCACCGCTCAACCAGAAGATCGTAACAGAAGACGCCGTCAAGAAAATCCTTGCGCTCAAGACGCAAGCGGCTTTCGAGAAGCGTGTGAAAGAAGAGATCGTGACGGTAGCGGAGAAGGCGAAACTTCTCGAGGTCGCCAAGAAGACGAAACTCAATGACCACAGCAAACTCTTGTTCATCGAGGAATACACGGAACTAAAAATCAACTAACAGGCGGTGATGCGACATGGCAACCTATCAAGATGTCGTCCAAGCCTTCCATAGTCACTTCGATACACATAAACCGACAGATCCGGGAATCCGAGAGCAATGGTTCACCAACGCTCTCGCCCGTTTCGAATTAGAGTTGTATCCAATCGACGTGGATTCGAATGGAACATTTTTGACGGAGATCGGTCGCACAGAGACCTATCTTCTCGGGAAGCTCATGTTCGCGGAATACCAACATCGTGAGCTAGACCGGACGATCAAGATCAACAATATCGTAGGAAAAGACATTTCCCTCAACTCGATGGGAGATACGAAGCGCGTCCTTCAGGCCGCTTACGAGTCCACGCAAGACGACATCGCAGTAACCTTCTCGAAGTTACACAACCGAGAGTTGGAAGTCTACGATGTATGACGTCAACGAACAGGCTTGGTTTACGAGCCCACAAACACACCGTCAATTGAGCGGACTCGAAAGAGATGAAGCGACGAACCACCTGCAAGGAACGATGGCCGAGGTCATCGAGCAGTCGATCGAATCAAGGGACACGACGATCACACGCTACAATGGGACGACAAAAGAGCAAATCGATTTAAAAGTGGTGGCACAGTCCACCAACAAAACCAATCAACTCAAGTTCTTATGCGTCCGTGGCGATCTTCGTGTCGGTGACGAGCTGTCTTTTGACGGCTTGCACTACCTGATCGTGACACCCGAGACCCAGACACCCATGTACGACCGCACTTACGGACTACGTCAGACACAAAGTCTGAACATCGCCAAAGAGACGAAGGTCGCGACAGGGCAAAAAGATCCGATGGGGAGACCCGTCTATCAGACCATTACGACACAAGTGGCGATCCGCTTCGCGTTCGAACCTCTGTCGAGAGACGGAGAGGACACGGAGTCGGGCGCTTCGATCAACCAACCGGGTGGGAAAGCCTATTTCTACGTGCAGCTAAGTCCCGAGACAAAAGCATGGAAAGAGCTAGACGCGATCTCCATCCTCGGGAAACAATTCAAGATTGTAAACATCGACCACACGAACACACTCGATAACGGTTCTTACGGCGTACTTCGCGTCGAGGCCGCTCGAGATGTCGTGTAGTTAGGACGTGGCCAATGCACAACACTTACGAAACCATCTACTACAAGTCTTTGAGGGGAAAGGTGTTCAAAATACTTCCTCTCTACGAAACGAATAATGACGGGCTTGCCCGTTATATCGCCTCCCTCGTCCTTGAGATCGAGGGATTTTTGTATCGGATCGAGTCAGAGGAATCCACCCAAGAGGTGCTTAGTATTCTCTCGACGCTCGAATCGCTCTACGACATCTCTTTATTCATGGATATTTCGCACGAAGACGTGAAGTCTGAGATCTTTAAATGCCTGTCGGTCATCAACCGGCTGGTCGAACGAGAGGAGGGGATGATTCGTGAACACGATGAACGCCATGATCGCAATCGAGCAGAAGTTGATTTCGGATGAGACACTACTCCGGTTATTGCATTATGCGCCGGAAACGTTCTACGACGATCCCCTCTCGACAGACAAACCGAACCTTGTGGATGTGGATTCCGACGACTATTGGTCGCTCGTGAAGAAACATATCAAGAAGACGCCATATGTGGACGACCTGACCGACGAACGAATCGGTCGGGTCATTTTTTATATCGGGGATACGTTCCCGACGGACGAGAACGCAGATTTTCATGATGTGCGTCTCATGTTCGACGTCTTCTGTCATCACAGTTTCGAGGAAGGCGACTATCGGCTCGAGAAGCTGATGGATCATCTACATACGTCCCTGAAAGGCTACAAACTTTATCGCACCGACAAGGATACGGCAGAGAAGATCGGTATCGGTCAGATCTCCTATCTCGGTAGCGAACCGCTCGGGACTGTCCCTGGCTATATCGGCCATCGCATGACATACACCGTTCCGATCATCAACGGAAGGGTTGGTCGTCGTGGTTCGAGATATTGACCGTCTCAGATTCCTGATGGGTAAACCGACGGACTATGACGGGTTCATGGTTCGCCTGCCGACCGTCGCAGAATTGGCTCAATTGGAGCCGGGCGAGCTCAACCGCATCACCGCCATCTTCCTCTCGTCTCCCGAAGAGATCTTCGAAGGACAAGACGTTCCCGAGGAAGAGGTGGCGAGTGCGGTCATGCCGTTCATCATCCTGCAAAGCAACAACGAGCTCTACGGGGCATGTATCAAGATGCTCGAGACGTTCTTCGGCACGACGTTCGACAGGGAGACCTCTCTGTCTGAGGACTATCTGCTGATCGACGGACGACCTCTCACTCGCGAGGCATGGGACGCCATCCGAACGTTGGTCACGGAGATCAACGATTGGGCGGTCGCGAAGGAAGTCGAACCCGAGTTCACAAGCGATAAAGCACGAGAGATTTGGATGAAACAACAGAAGGCGAACGCCATACGCGCAAAGATGAACAAGAAGGACGCAGAGTCTTTCGAGTCCGTCGTCTACGACATGGTGTCCGCAATCTGTTCCAAGTCGCACTCCGTCAACCATCAAAACGTGTCGGAACTGAACATCGTTCAGCTTCGAGATCATCTGACAAAACTCATCGAGATCGAGGTATACGAGTTGAACATGATGTTCGCCGCTCATGGAGCGGATATCAAGGATAACGAACACTGGTCTCAACGAGAGAAAAGCAAGAATAAAACCTAAACATTAACTGGAGGAAACACGCATGTACGGATTACGCGACATTGTAGATTTAACTTTTTGGACACCGGACGCAAACGGGAAAGAGCGCCCGGAATTTATCATCGACTCTTTGAAGTCGGCAAGTGTAGAAGGTGGAGCTGAGACGACCGACCTTCGTGGTGGACGTGGTAACGCGCTCTACACGATCTTCGAGTCACAACGTGACATCACGGTCGAATGTACGGACGCATTGCTCATCCCTGAATTGTTCGCTGCTCGTATGGGCGCAGAACTCAAGAAGTTCACGGCTTCTGAAACAGGAGAGATCCGTAAAGCAGAACAGAAAGCGTTCTCGAAACAGGTCGACCTCGGAGTCGCAGCGTTCAAACTTGAGCGCACACCGAAAACTGCTGCTGAAATTGGCGCAGAATTCATCTCTGTCGACGGCGACGTCACACCACTCGTATACTCTGCAACAGCAGTCACGAGCGCAGATGCAGACGAGTTCTCGTATGACGAAGTGACGAACACGGTCAACTTCTCTTACGCAGTCCTCGACAAAGACGGCATCGTCCGCGTATGGTACGTCGCAGAAGTCACTTCTGGCGAACAGATCGTTGTCGACTCAGACAAGTTCGCTACGAAGACATACCGCGTCACTGGCGACTGCTTCGTGAAAAACGTTGAAGGTTCGCAAGAGCGCGAAGTTCCTGCTCAGATCGACATCCAACGTGCGAAGTTCAACTCGGCGTTCTCGCTCGCTTTCGCACCAGACGGCGACCCACAGACGTTCAGCTTCACGCTCCGCGCACTCAAGACGCCAGGTAACACTGAGCTCATGAAGATCACAATGTACGAATGATTCACCCTCAGAGAGAAGGACTTTCCTTCTCTCTTTTCTTTTTCTATTCGTTATAAAAGTTCTAACATTAGAATCTAAAAGTTCTAATTGTAGAAATTAAATGTTCTAACATTAGAACTTTCATAACTGATGGAAGAACCGTACAACGTTCTAACATTGGAATCTCTTTGAAAAAAAGGTGGTCGCAAGAATGGCTAAGAAACTACGTATGAAGGACTTGAACGGTCTCAACGAACTATATAAGGTCACGGAACGAGTCTGGCTCGTCGAGGAAGAACTGTACGTCGACGTCCGTCAGATGATCCGCCCGTCGGAGATCGACACGATGCTCGGTGAGATGTTGGCCGTCGTCAACAAGGCGCAGGAATTGGAGCTCGACGACATGCTAGACCCCCACTTCATCGACGACGTCATGATGTGCTTCATGATCAAGCATTTCACGACGACGGAGTTCCCGGAGAAGATGCACCAGATGGAGGTCGAGGACGTCCTGTCGGCCTTGAAGGAAATGATCGACACCGACTATTACGAGAAGATCGCCAAGGCGTTCCCTCAGACGGAGACAGAGAAGATCTACGAGCGGATGCTCGACCGATATAAACAATTGGCGGTCGCCTCGCGCACCGCAACACTCATCGAGAAAGCGTTCAAGGAAATGCCGATCGCCAATGATGAGATCAAGAAATTGATGACAAATGTCTAACCACACGTTCATCAAGAAGGACAAGGAGCTCTTCAAGGCGCTCGAACCGATCTGGTATAACGCCATCATCAACCGGGACGCCTGGCGCTACATTATCACCGAGGCGATGGTCAACAACATCGAAGAGCTCGTGTACGAACGATACAACCCGACCCTCTACCGCCGTCGTTTCGACGGGATGGGCGTCGGGGGAAGTTACGGTCTGGCGCACAAACAGAGCCAGGTCGTCGACTTCCACAAAGGGTCGATCAGAATCACCAACTCGGCAACAGGTCAGAACTACGACAAGTTCACCCGTACATACGAACCGTCGAACGTAAGACTCTTACCGATCATCGAGTCCGGCGAAGGGTACTCGTGGAAGAAGTCGCAGATCGCACGAAGCAAACTCGCCCGCCCCTTCACCCCCTCCGTCATGGCACAACTTCAGAAGACCATGCCTCAGGCGATCACCAGTAACAAGCTCAATAACACTGACAACAAAGTGGTTCGGGACGATTATCTCCCGTTCTAAAGTTCTAATGTTAGAACTTTAATATTCTAATGTTAGAAACTGTTTGTTCTAACGTTAGAACAAAACTATCGACAAGGAAGTGAGAAATATGGCGCTAGCAATCGTCACCGACGAGATGTGGAAGAAGGTCGTCAAGTTCAACCGCGACATCGCTGAAGAGTTCCTGGAACAACAGCAACACCTCTCGCCGCAGACGCTCAAACAATACCGTTCCGGTCTCCGGCAGTTCTTTTGGTTCATCAAAGAACGTTGCGCGAACCGTGAACTACATAAGCTGAAACCGAAGGACGCCCTTCTGTTCCAAAACTATCTCATCAACGCAGGACTCAGTTCGTCGGCCATCAAGTTCAAACGGTCGGCCGTGAGCTCACTATGCGGTTACATGGAGCTCTATTATGATGACGAGTATCCGCGATTCAAGAACATCTATACGCGCGCCATCCCTGCCGTCCCGTTGAACAAGATCCACAAGAAAGAACCGCTCACGCCGGACGAGCTCATCAAGCTGTCCGACGAACTCGAGCGTCGCGGGGAGCATCAGAAGCTCGCCTATATCTGGTTCACCTATATGACGGGGTGTCGTCGCGCAGAGGCGATCCAGCTCAGAAAAGAGGTCGTCACCTACGCGAAGGCGCGTGACAAGAAGGACAACCAGAAGGATTACTATGTCACCCACGAGATTCGTGCCAAAGGCCGAGGCAAAGAGGGCAAGGTGCGCGTCTTCCAGTTCGACGACAAGGCGATGTATTACCTCCGTCGTTGGATCGAGGTTCGTGGCGAGGATGACTGCGAAGCGGTCTTCGTCTATAAACGAAAAGGCAAGGTCGAACCGCTCAGTCTCACGGCGTTCAACGACTGGTGTACGGACACGTTCACAGAGATCGTCGGACGACGGGTTCACCCCCACTTGTTCCGCTCGAGCCGGGCGACAAACCTCGTCGTATACGAGGGCAAATCCCTCGAATCGGCGGGCGCATTGTTGGGACACAACAGCACAGAGACCACGAAGATCTATGTCGTCAAGGATGACTCAGACGATATCGATGACGTGTTCAACTAAGAGAGGAAGATGAAGATGAACGAACTTCAAATGAAAAAGTTTGAGTTGGAAGGATTCCACGGGTTCCTGTTGGGTCTGAAGCTGAAAGGCAAACAGAACCGTCACCGTATGCGGATCATCAAAGAGCTCGAGTCCGCGATGGATGCGTTCCAGAAGGATATGAGCGATCTTGCCGAAGAGTTCGCCCTAAAAGACGAGGACGGAAACCCCGTCATCATCAAGAAGGAGCGGGACGGCGAGATGTTCGACGCATATGACATCGAGGACATCCAACAGTTCGCGAAAGAGAAGCTAGACCTGTCCGAAGAGACTTTTGTTCTCGACGGGAAGAAGTATCAGGAAGAACTCCAAACATTGCTCGTTGCAATGGATGAGTCGGAGATTGAATTGAGCGGAAACGAAGCAATCATCGAACAGCTCGTCTATGAACGAATCGAAAAGGCACTCTAATTTTGGAAACTGCTGCTGACCGGTATCAAGATGTCGGCAGTAGCATCGAGAAGAAGAACGAATAACGACAAAAATATAAGAATAAAAGGGGAATTTTAATGGCTAATAATGCTCAAAATTACTCTTTAGTCATGGCTTTCGATGTCGATCGTGCCGTATCGAAAACGAATATGGAGACCGCTCTGTCCGACCTACAAAAGTTGACCAAGAATTTTAACGTCTCTTTACAGGTCGACACGGCCAACTTCGACAAGATGATGAAATCGATGACCGAAGATATCGAGGGAGCGATCGAGAAGAACACGAGGAAGATCATCAGTACCTATACATCTGCCCTCCGTGGAGCTCGTAAGGAACATCGTGACGCGATGCAGTCGACGCTCAAAGAGATCGAACAGATGGCGAGAGATTCGAAGAAGAAGATTCAGAACATCTTCTCCGAACCGATCAAGATCAAGACGAACCTTCAATCGGTATCATCTGCTGAAGCGGCTAAAACGAATCCGGCTCTCGCGCAGAACCAATCGGATGCCAAGGGCGTCAAGACGCTGACAGACGACCTCAATAAAGATATTAAGAAGATGTACAAGGATATCGCAGACGTCGAGCGTGACATCGAGGCGATGGGGAATCGTGTTAAGAAAAGTACGGCCAAAAAATCTCAAGGCGAACTGAAGGGCTTTGCGGTCGAATATACAGATTCGGTCGGATCTCTCAAGAAGACGTTTTATGAGATGCGCGGTGTCGTCGACGAGACGACAGGCGATATCGCCCAGATGCTCATGCAGACGAATGAACAGGTCGTCCGCGACTACAAACGTATCGAAGCCGAGCAAGAGAAGCTTCTGAAGCGTCAAAAAGAGGTTCAGAAACAGATCGACGGCTTCAAACAGAACCGCTTCAACAACAACGGCGACCGGACGGATCTCGAGAAGGATATGAAGAAGTTCGAGAAGACGCTCCAAGGTGCAGACCTCTACGACACAAAATCATTAAAAGAATTTGCTTCGACGATGGATGTCATGGAAGAAAAAACCAAAAATCTTGGCGAAGTGTTCGAACACAAGACGCTTCGCAAGGGACTTCAGAACGAACTGTCTCAGTTGATGACCATCACGGCAGGACTAGAAGACGCCGGTGTCAAACTCGGAAAGTCGAAACAGAAGATCTTCGCAGAGTTCGATAAGAAGATCTCGGGTGTCAACACGGTCGATGAGAAGAAGTTGGTCAACGCCGAGATTCGACGCATGAAGGCTGCGTTCAACCAGGTTCCGGCCATGCTGTCCCGTATGGATTGGGTCGAGAACAACGGACTGGTCGACGAGAAACGGATCAAATCGATGCGGGAACGTATCCGTAAGACGCTGACACCAGAAAATAATGCGGTCATCGGGGTGGGTATTAATGACCTCGCGGCTGAAGTCCGTGTAATGAACGATGCGGCTCGTTATCAGAAGCGTATCAACGATATGAAAAAAGACGGACGTATGGCCGATAAGGAAGGCGTAGAATATACAGAGAGACAAGTCTCAGCGATGCAGCAATCACTCGAAATGCTCAAGAACGACCCGACGTCCAAGCGGATGGCCGAGTTCAAGAAAGAGTATGGGGAGATGCTTCGTGGTCAGACGGGGGTCGATAAAGAATTCCTTGGCAAGAAACGAGGGATGATTGACGGTCTTGACGATATTAGATCCAAATATAAGCTTCTCGGAGCTGACGTTAAACGTCTTGACGATTTCTCGGTTAATATCAATTCTGCGAAAACGATCAAAGAGATCGACGAAATCCGTAAAAAATATAGTCAACTCAAGCGTGAGATGTCGGAGCGTTATCGCGGTGGTGTCGGACAAAAAGAAGACATCGCAAGCGCATCTTCGATGTTCGCCCAACGTGAATCGTTGTTGGCAGAGGTTCGTCAATCGTATAGTCGAGGCATGAGAGGTCGGTACAAGGAAGAATATAAACAAATCCAAGCGTTGGCCAAAGAAGCGGAAGATCGTCTTTCGGCGGTCAGACGAGGAGATAAGGGCGCTTCGCTCATCCAGTCGATTACAGACGACAAAGGTAACACGACATACAAAAACTGGACGACGCAAATGGACGAGATTCAGGCGCGTACCGTCCGCCTACGGAACAACATGAAAGAGTTGCGCGGGGCGACCGACACGGTCGGTTATTCGATGCGTACCGCATTCGAGAAGTTCCCGGTATGGATGCTCGCCTCGAGCGCGTTCTATGCGCCGATCCAAGGTCTGACCAGCATGTACAACATCATCATGCAGGTAGACACGCAGATGACGAACTTGAAACGTGTCATGGACGCCGACACGAACTTTGACGAGGTCTTGGCCGGAAACATCGAGATGGCGAAAGAACTCGGGAAGACGGTCACAGATATCAACTATGCGATGGAGAACTTCGCGAAGTCGGGCAACTATTCGGAAGAACAGTTGAACGCATTGACGAAGACATCTGTCATCGCATCGAACGTATCCGATTTGTCGGCACAAGAGATGTCTGAGACGTTGATCACCGGAATGTCGGTCTTTAACGTAGAAGCGGAAAAATCGATGATGATCATCGATAAGTTGAACGAGGTAAAATGTCTGCCTCCCTTCACAGGAATGTGATTGACGAAATGGTGTATATCGGTGAAACCCCTATCTGATTCAAAGGGCAATACCGACGGAAATCCTAAACAGGAGACCGCTAGAGACTGCCATCACCTATCCAGAACGGATAAAGGTACAGTCCGACCTCATGCGATTCAGAATAAGCATGAGAGGTATGCAGAAATGTATATCCGCCCAAAAGGGTCAGTAGCCGAAAGGTGAAAGTAACAGTTAGAAATTATTAGTTATTTTACAATAATTTCCATGAGATAATTCGTATGCTACAACTACAAAAGACCTGGCAATCGCGATGGGTCGATCTGCGGCCGCCGCAAACACTTACGGCGTATCGATGGACGAACTACTTGGCTATATCACGGCAGTACAGGAAGTAACACGAGATTCAGGAGCGAATATCGGTAGAGTTGCCGATGTAAAATCTTTTCTAATCGACTTGGAACTCCCTCATATGGGACAACAGGGCGCAAGCGTAATGGCAGCGTGAACGACTAAACGAAAAGACACATACCCATGTGTATGTGAAGCGATAGTCTGAACTTTGCAGGAGACTGCAAGAGAGAGGTTGAAGCGCCTCTCCGCCAACGGGTTTCAGGTATATGTTGGTCAGTATTTTGTTCTAACATTAGAACTTATATATTCTAACATTAGAATATTAGGACAAAAGAAAGTAACAGACATGAACTCGCTCAAGACAATTTTCTCTCGTGTAACAATGAGTGGATCAGTAAGTTCTTTAAAAGACGTCGGAATCGAAGTATTTGAAGAAGACGGAACAACACGGGCTTACGCAAGAATCTTAGAAGATCTTTCTGGCAAGTGGAACAATCTCACGAATGCACAACAACAAAACCTTGCTGTTCAATTGGCAGGCCGCTTCCAAATCTCGAGATTTCTTGGTCTCATGCAAAACTACGACGTCGCCGTCAAAGCGACGAACACGTCTATCAACTCGCAAGGGTCGGCCATGCAAGAGAACGCCCGTTATCTCGAGTCGGCGCAAGCCAAGGTCAACAAGCTCAAGGTGGCGTGGGAAGAACTCGCATTGTCGGCAGGAAACACCGTGTTCGTCGATATGATCACGACCGTCACGAACGACCTTCGTTACATGGTCAACAGCATCAACGCATTGATCTCGCTGGACTTCTCTAAAGGAAACTTGCTCGCAGGTTTCACGATGCTCGCAGGGGTCACGGGTGGTCTTACGACGCTCATGAACGGTGGAGTCCGTAATGCCGTATTCGACGAGAAGCCTTTGGCCGCTTTCAGAGAGAAATTGCAAGGTGTGACATCTTCTTACCAGGATGCCACCGCTGCTGTTGTGAAAAGTCGGAACGAAAATCAAAAGGTCGTCCCGATAAATGGTAACGTCGCGACGTCTTTGGATAAAGTCAAAGGTGCGGCTCACGCCACAGCCGGAGGATTCCGTATTGCAGGAACGGCCGTTAAAGGATTCATGGTGACGACGATGGCGGCAATCGGAACATCTCTTGTCATCGGGGCAGGAATCGCAGCGGCTACCGTAGCAATCGGAGCTCTCATTTCTGCGTTCACAAAACAACGTGCGGAAGTCGCGAAAGCAAAACAAGAACAAAAAGAGCTTGTTAAAGCATATAGCGATAATTCTGACACGATCGACATGCTTGCAGAACGTTACGAGAATCTTCAGGCCAACACGAACCGTTCGGCGGAAGAGACCGAACTTATGTATTCGACGGCCAAATCTCTAGGAGGCTATCTGCCCGAGCTCGTGACACACGTCGACGAACTTGGACGGACGCACCTATCGACATCCGTTTCTGCCCAAGAGTACATCAAATCGCTCAAAGAGATGCAACAGCTCGAAGCGATGAAGAAGTCAGATAAAAACGAAGACTCTTTGGTTGATAATGCGGAACAGCTTGAAAAAGCGAACAAGGACTACGAGAAGTATCTGAACAAGAAGAAGATGACGGATGAAGAATATGCGAGAGACATGGAGATGGCGCAAGGCGCAATCACCGACTCCGCAATCTATTCGGCCGGAGCAGATGATGTCGGCAAGGCTCGAGAGAGAGACAAGCGAGGAGAACTTGCGGCGGAACGTCTGTTGAAACAGTCTCAGATGGAACGGATCAAGCTTACGCGAGACCAGATCACACTGTCTATCCAATCTTCGGATGAATACGCAAATCTTGCTGGAGAACAGCAGAAATTAGTTGACTCCCTCGTCACAAACATCGATCAAGATATTGTCGACAAAGCGTTGAAAAACGCGGTTGACGAAAACGGCGAATTCAACGTAGACAAGCTGTTGGTTGAGATCGAAAAAGTTAAGATGGATATCTTGGACATTTCTAATATCCTTACAGATATGCCTAGCTTTGATGAGACGTTGTTTAAGAGCGCGAGCGGAAATAAACAGATGGAAGAAGCCACGAAATTCATCAACACCTACGCTCAAAAAATCGTCGAACTTGAGAACGAACAGAAGAGAATATTGGGCGCTGCGAATGTGGCAACGGATTCAGGCTTAACTGGAAGCTACCTCGCGCAATATCAAGCCTTAGAGCAAGCGAAGACCGATGTCGCCAATTCTGGCAGACAGATCATTCAGGTAGCTTCTGAAGAGGGACATGCGATCAATACTGCGACAGCGGCTATCGTCATGCAAAATGCGAAGATGGAGGAAACGCAGAGCGCGGCCTACGATGCTTTGGCCGGCGTATCCGACTTAACCGAAGGCAACGAAAATCTTGGTGAGTCTGCCGAAACAGCAGCCACAGGGATCGGAATGCTCGAAGAGGCGTTGGGATACCAGAAAGATGCGCTGAGAGATGTTGTCGGTACGGTAGACGCTTATAACGACGTTTTACATAAGAGTGCAGAAGGACATCAATTCACGGCGAGCGAAATGATGGGGTTGATCGACAAATATCCAGAGCTGATCGACGCATTCGATGTATCGAACGGCATGGTGACGGTCAACACAGGTCTTATCGAGGAACTTCGTGAGACGCAACGACTTCAGTTCGAAGAAAAACTGAAACAGGCGACTGCACAACGTCTCCAGGATGAATTTACTGCAAGGTTCTCCGCAGAATTGACGGCAGATCGTATTGCAGGGATCACCTCGATCGCAGAAGCAGAAAAGGCTTTAGTTCTAGTAAAACAAGAGACAGCCAAGCAGATTGCTGATATTGAGAATAAAATGAACTCGATCGACCCGGATGACCCGAACTACGGCAGACAGATGTACGCCGGAGATATGATCGGAAGACTTACGGCAGACTTATCTAGCACAGACGAGTTCATTAACGGAATGAAAAAGTCCGAAGAAAACGCTCGTAAGATTGTAGCTACGGTCACAACTTCGACACAAGACCTTTACAATGCGAACAAAGCGGCTGAAGAAGCGAACAAGGATTCATCTAAGTCAGAGAAGAACAAGCAGGATACAATCTCTCGTTCTACCTACTTGACGAATAAATATACGGAAGCTATCGACAAGGCGACATTGGCCGTCCAGAAGCAGTCTGCGTTCAAGAACAAATATGCTAACGGTTCAAAAGCCTATATCAAGGCGCTCGAGTCCGAGATCAAAGCAATGGATAAACAGAAAAAATCTGTCACAGATTACATTAAGGCGCTTCAAGATGCCAACAAATCTAAACAGGTTATTGCGAGTACGGGTGTTCAAACATCGACACAGGAAGTCGTCACAGACGCCAACGGGAATATCGTCGCTCGAGGCGGAACAACCAACAGCTACGACGTCGCATACAATGGTTCTAACTCTTCTGCAACAGGAGGATTTCAGAAAACCGGGACACGTTCGTTGAGCGGTTGGTCTGGCGCAAAAATTAGTTCCTCATATGGTTCTATGCGGACGATCAACGGAAAAACGTGGCAACACGAAGGGATTGATATTGCCAACAAGCGCGGAACTCCTTTAGAGTCGAACGTCAACGGTACGGTCATTCATGCTGGTGGAGCGAACAAATCTCTAGGAATTCCTTCCGAGTATGGAAACAACGTCGTCATCCAGGACACGTCGGGAATTTTCCATATCTACGGACACCTCGATAAGATTGAAGCCAAAAAGGGCGCTAAAGTCGGCGTCGGCCAACGCATCGGGACGGTTGGTAACACAGGAAACTCGACCGGCCCTCACGTCCACTACGAACAACGTTCTTCTATGGGTAAATGGAACACAAACCTTCTTAACCCGACTGTAGCAGCAAGACAAGCCGTATACAGCAAACGAAATACATATGGATACTCTTCAAGTGCCTCTTCATCGATTTCTAAAGCATCAACTTCTTCGTCGTCGTTTAATAAGGTTTCGAGCGGCGTCGGTCAAGGCGCATTCAAGGGTCAGGAGCATCTTTTCAATAAATATGGAGAAAAGTACGGGGTAGACCCTGCTCTTGCGATGGCGATAGCGATGTTCGAGACAGGAAACGGGACGTCTAACGGGGTTAAAAACTACAACAACCCAGGCGGATTAATGAGTCCTTCTTCGAACTGGACGAAGCAGACGGTGTTCAAGTCGCTAGACGAAGGCATCTCTGCGATGATCAGCAATTTGTCTCGAAACTACATCACAAAAGGTCTTACATCTATTGCTGAGATCCAGAAGAAATATGCGCCAAACGGAGCCGGGAACGACCCAACTGGACTAAATGCTCATTGGAAAAACGGCGTCACATCGATGTATACGAAGGTTTCGCAAGGTAAATCTCCTTCAACTTCGGCAGCATCCGTCTCTTCTACTCAGGTAGACCAAGAGAAGAAGATTGCCGACCAAACAAAAGCGCAGGCAGAAAAAGCACAGAATCTAGCTGAACAGAAAGCCGAAGAAATCCGTCAGATTGAAGAGCTCAACAAGATCGAAGACAGCAGACAACAGATTATCCTCGACTACCTCAACGCTCGGGCGAACACGTATAAGTCGATGTACGACAGATACGGGAAAGACGAGGAGCTTGTCCGCGCGAACATGGAGACGACGGTCGAGTACACCCGTCAATCGTTGGCTCTCTACGAGAAACTGCAAAACAACGCGAGACTCCAACGTCGTGCCGTCGAGCTCGAGATCATTCAAATGGAAAAAGATCGAAAAGGCGCTTATTACAAGCAGTTATCGCTATCTCGTCAAGCCGAGTTCACGGCACGACTCGACGACCTCAGATGGGTTCTCAAACAAGAGATTCAGGAAGAGCGTCAGGCGGCGATGGAAATCGCGCGCGAGCGTACAGAGATTCGTAATAAACTGTACGAAAATCAAATGCGTGACCTTAAAAAAAATCAAGATTTCTTCCAACGTCAATTGGCGATCATGGACGGTGAGTCGAACACCGACCTCGTCAAGAAATATGTCACGACCGTCGAGCAAGAAAAGACGGAGCGCAAGCTTTGGGACATCAAGAAGCGGCAACTAGAGGCAGAGAGAGCCATCTTGTCAGAGGTTCGCAAGAAATACGGGGCATCCTCAAAAGAGTACGAACAACAACTTGAATTCGTGAAGCGGTACAGCGAGGAGCTGTTGTCGCTCGAGGATTCGGTGAACAGCCTTAACTCCGCTCAAAAAGACATGCTCGGAGGTTTCTCTGACAGCATGATTGAAACAATCCGCGAAGCTTTGGAGGCGCAGCGCGACGCGGAGATCAAGTCGATCGAGAAGATTCAGCAGGAGCGCGAGAAGGCCATTCAGCGTGAACGCAACGTCCGACAGAATGCCCACGAGAAGACGATGAAGGAGCTAGACAAAGAGCGCGAGAAGATGAACGACTTCTTCGACGAGCGTATCAAACGTTTAGATGAACAGAACGACGAGCGAAGCCATCAGAAACAGATGGACGAGTATTCGGAGCGTGAGCAAGAGATCCGTAGTTCGATCAACCGCATCTCGATGGACGACTCGTTCGAGGCAAAGGCGAAACGCAAAGAGTTGATGAAAGAGCTCCAGACACTCCAAGAGGAGCGCGAGGAATACCTGTATCAACGAGACTTCGAGAAACAGAAGGAAGCCATCGATAAAGAACGTGAATTGTACGAGAAGAACCTCGATGACAAACAGAAGGTAGAGGACGAGAACTACGAGAAGTTCGAGGAAGACATGGATCGTCGTGAAGAAGCGGAATCGGCATTGTTCGACAAGATGCTCGAAGACCTGAATAAATATTACGACGACGTGTTGAACGACGAGCGGAAGTGGAACGAAATCCGCGAACAAGCCATGAAAGGGAACTTCGACGAAGTGAAACGGATGGCGAACGAGATGTTGATCGATACATCGAAAGGATTCAGAACGATGTACGACAACCTCGGTAAGACGTATCAGGACGTGCTCAAAGATTTGTCGTATCTCTACGACGACACAGAGTACGAGACCATCGCGCTCGCAGACACAATTTCAAAAGCGTTGGGCGATATCGTGCATACGTCTCAAAGTTCGTTCGACTCTCTCGGACAGGTCTTGCAGACGAACTACATCGACAAGCTGAAAGAGGCGTTAGACCTTCTTTCGCAATTGACAGGGAAAGATTTCGATACGGATTACAAGAATCCGAGCTCGGGAGACGACTTATCGCAAGAAGCACCGGTGACAGGGTTATCGATGTATGCGGCTCAAACGGGTTCTGCCAAACCGGTATCGGTGAGAGCAGATGCGAACGGCAGTTCTAAAGTGATCGGGTCGTTGGTCGACGGAAAAGGGTACGAGGTTCTTGAGCAGACGGGTACACATTCTAAAGTTAAGCTTTCTAACGGTCAGACGGGTTGGGTAAGTAATTCAGAACTGTCCACATCGAAACAATCGAACTCATGGGGTGTGGCGATGAGCCATACGAGAGCGTCGGAGCTCAATCAGGCGAGCGCACCGATCAACGAGTTGTTGAAGCAGTACAGCGTGACGGCAAAAGCGCATAACGCCCGTGTCGACTCGATCTCTTACGATTCCGGCAAACGTGTCTATGACGACATGGTGACGGATAGTACGAACCGGATTAAATCGAAACAACAGTCGGCTCTTCAGAAGTATTATTCGGCTTACGAGTCGGCATCGACGAACGAAGATCGAAACAAGGCGCTCGACGAGTACGTCAAGTCCCTATCGGACATGCAGTCGGAGATCATCCGAGCCAAGCGCGAGTTCGACGCCCTGTACGAATCATTAAAAGGAAGCACGACGATCGACAAGAACGCGAAGACGAGCTCGAACGCCGCACTTTATGCGAACCCGTATATCTCGGTAGAAGGAATCATGACATCGATCCCGAAAGGGACGTCGATCAAAATCCTCCGTGACCGTGGGCTCATGTATGAGGTGCAATACGGAGACAAGACGGGGTATGTGAACAAGAACTTCGTCGGGTCGTTCGCTTCGGGCGGTATGTACACGGGCGAGTTCAACGGCGGTATGCCGGCGATCCTCCACAAGAAGGAGCTCGTGCTCAACCAAGAGCAGACGAAGAACATGTTGAAGACGGTAGAATTCACCGACCGCCTCATCTCACCTCTCCGTTCGCTCATCAACAAGATGCAGAGCGTCAAGGGGTCTAGCGCTCCGACGGTTCATATCGAGAACATCAACAACGATTTCAGCAACAACGAGATCAAGGACGGCAAAGAGGCATCGGACGACTTCATGAAGCGCACGATGAACCTCATTAACAACAAGTACGGAAAACGCTAAGGAGGGCTTCGGCTCTCCTTTTTAGGTGGTGGATAAATGAAGCATTTTATGGGTTTCAACTATGACGGCAGACCGTCATATGAGTTCGGATTGGTACAGGTTTCGGTGAACGGGGGGCTGTTCGAGGACGATATGATGTCGTCACGGACGCTCGAGACGGAACAGGTTCGGGGTTCGGACGAGACATATCTGAAGCACGTCACTCGGGACACAATCTCGTTCGAGATGACGCTGTATTTCGAGGACGGTTTCGACCGTTTCAAGCTCGACAAGGTGTTGTCGTGGCTCGACAAGGATTACTACAAACCGTTCTATTTCGACGAGATGCCCGACCGTATCATCTGGGCGATGGTCGAGTCGTCGCCAAGGCTCTCGCACGACGGGATCGGTGGCTACTTCACGGTCAACGTCCGGGCGAATTCGTCCTATTGGCATACGCCTGTCGTTGCCATCGAGTACGAGGATTCTGGTGACTATCAGTTCGTCAACAAGGGGATCACGCTCGTCAAGCCGATCTATGAATTGTACGCCAGGACGAACATCACCGCAGACAACCCGTTCCGCATGAAGAACCTGCGGACGAACGAGGAGATGGTCGTTCATGAGATGGCCGAGGGCGAGAAGATGGTCATCGACACCAACCGGGAATCGGTCGAGTCGTCGCTCCCGAACGTCTATCGCTATGACTCGTGGAACGAGAACTATATGTGGCTCGCGACAGGGAACAACCTGTTGGAGTTGAGCGGGGACGTCCATCTCGTCATCAAGTATCGAGAGAAGTACCGTTGACCACGGGTATCTTCCGTTGGGGCATAATGTTCTAACGTTGGTATATAAAGGTTCTAACATTAGAAACTAAAACATCTAATTGTAGAAGATTAATAATCTAATGTTAGAACATTCATATAGAACATAATTAACAAGAAAGGGCGGCCTAGAGCCGTCTTTTTGCATTTCTTAGAAAACAAGGAGGTCTTTGGATGGCTTCGCAATTAACGAACCCATTGCTTTATCAGACACGGGAGGGTTCTCTAGAAGATCCATACGTGGACAAGATTGAAACGATCAAGTTGGTAGGCGGAAAAGCGGTTCTCGAAGAGGTTCCTGTCAAAGAGTTCGGTGTGATCGTGGACGGGTATACGGAAAAAGCTACGAACACACCGGAAGGGACTCGCTTCTACGTGGATTACACGAACGGAGTCTTATACTTCGAACCGTCACTCGTAGACACCGTCACGGTGCGCTACAAAGGACGAGGGGTCGTCAAGATCCCGGCAGAACGTATCTATTACGGGGATGCTGAAAACAACGAGTCGGTCGGCGTCACCTTGAGTCATATCGCAGCGCTTGGAGCAAGACTTGACGAAGATATCGAGATGACGAACGAAGCAACCGCAGCGGCCAGTACTCAGGCAACGTTCGCCCAAACACAGGGGGAATTTGCGTTGAATCAAGGCGATTACGCCAAGTCTATGGGGTTAGAGGCAAAAGGAAGCGCGGAAGCAGCGGTCTTGTCTGCCAATAACGCACGAGACCTGGCACTAGAGAAAGCACAGCGCGCAGACGAGGCGGCGCTATCGGCCGTCGTCAACTGGTTGAACCCGGTCTCAGAGTTCGCGGGGATCTCGACCACATATCCGAATCCCGAACACGGGGATCAGGTGCAGACACAAGATGACGGGAACGTCTACCGGTATCATTTCGACAAATGGATCAGTCATAGCTTCTCACCGACCCATCCGCAGAACATGGCTCGCCGTAAGGATCGCCTCGTGGGAACACAAGGTCAGACGGTCTTTACGACATCAAAGGCATACTTTACGAACCAAGATCGGATCGATGTGTATGTCTCGGGGGTCAAACAGTCTTCGGGCGTCGATTTTAACGAGACGTCTCCGACCAAGGTAACACTTATCAACGGCGTGAACGCAGGGGATGTGGTCGAGCTTGTTTACTTCAAGACGACAGAGGCACAAGCATTGGAGCTGATCGAACAGACAGAGGCGGCAGAGGCGGCCACGCTCGCAGCGAACACGGCGGCCAACTCATCTACGTCAGCGACACAGGCTGCGATGGATGCGGCAGAATCTACTAAGTTCACATGGCAAAACCCGGTCAACACGTTCTCGAATATTGCGACGACGTATCCATCGCCACAAAAAGGATGGGCGGTCATGGTTCGAAACACAGGTCAGGTCTATCGATACGACGGATCTGCTTGGCTCGAGAGAATAGATTTATCTGTCATTCTTATGGAAGCCGTATCGGAGCTCGTGGACACTAGCGACATCAACGGGGGCATGTTCGGAGAGGTCGTCACGGGATCATATATTAATGGGGGTACATTCTAATGGCACAAAAAATTCAATTGAAACGCGGTATTCAGGCAAACCTACCGGCTCTCGATGTCGGGGAAATGGGGTTCACGACAGACCAAAAACGCACCTACGTAGGAAGCTCTTCGGGCAACGTGGAGTTGGCTAAAAAAGAAGAAGTTATGACGCAGTTGGCGGAAACTGAGACGTATTTAACAGAACGAGGATACAACGCTTCTTTTTTTGGCGTAACATCGGACGGGGTTGACTCATCCATTAGCTTCATGAACGCAATTCAAGAACTTCCGGATAAGTCAACACTCCTACTCCCGGCAGGAGAAATCAAGCTTTCGGGTTTGGGCGAATCTGTGTTTGATAAAAAACTCTACATCAAGGGGTCGGGGGTTGGACGAACAGTTATTAAAGGACAGTCTGGGCAAAGTCTTTTCAATCCTAACAACAGTTTTATTTTGACAGATGTAACAATCGAAGGTGCCGGAACGGTCGTAAACTTTGGTGGGTCAGACGTTTCCCTCGACTATCTACGAATCGAAAGAGTTCATGTGAAAAATTGCAACGCGCTTATAATTTGGGATAGCGCCGCGATTGATGTGGCAGGGAAAAGCACAGAAGAGATTAACAATATTGGGATAAGTAATGTCTTCATCCTTAACAATATCATTGAATCATGTACTCGCGGAATCCTCTTAGCCCCGCCAAAGTTGGAACACGTATTTATTGACAAAAACGTGATTAAAAACATCCAGAACGGCCGCGCGGTACAATTAGGTAACAACGTAGGCTACCCGCTTAGAAGCAAATATTTCATCACAAACAACATTCTCGACACCATTTTTCGTTCAGGCACGTCTGATGTTCAGGGTTTTATTTGTTACGGAGTTTATGCAAAGATCGACAACAACTTTATCAAAGATGTTTCGAATGAAGGAGGAGATAGCGAGGGGATTTATACAAAGTGTGCGTATTCGACAATCACAAACAACACATTGATTGACGCCGGATCTAAACAGGGTTTTATCAACGTTAAGGGTGCGAATCGGCAGATGGTCGAAGATGGGATTTCCGCTAGCGTTGCGGGTCATACTGCAATCGTTAAAGGGAATCTGTTGCGAGCGACTAAACCAGATCGGGTTGCATGGGCGATCAGCATGGCAAACGATAACATACTAACCGAAGGTAACGTTATCGAAGGTGTGTTTCAATACGGAATTCGTGTATTACTCGGGGGGTCGCGAGGGAAGATATCAAACAATTATTTTCAAAATATCAAAAAGAACGGGAACTTCTATGGCATATACTCCTCACAAGCGGAACATTTGCAAGTAAACGGGAACTTGTTTGATGGTATCGAGTCTTTTGATGGAGGAACAGTTTACGGCATTAATCTTATCGACATCCCCGGATCTATCGAAATTTCAGACAACACCTTCCGTAATTTTGCGACGTCATCCACTGACGCTATAGGGGTTTATGTTCAGTCGACAACCGGATTCGGCAGACTAAGGATTAAGGGGAATGTATTTGATTCGCTGAAAAAAGCGCTTAGGTTTACTGGTCGGATTGATTATTTGTCAATCGTCGGGAATGATATGAAAGATATTTCAACCACAAAAATCCAATGGGGTTCTAGTAACCCTATCGCTTCGCTCGTTTTAAAAAACAATAACGGATTTTTGACCGAAAACAGCGGCTCCAGAACTACTTGGGCAGGGTTGACGGCAATCACGATGACACATGGATTGGATGAAATTCCGCGTTTGCAAGATATTTATATAAACGCAGGGACGGATATCGGTTCGGGTAATCGGATGTGGGTGTCCAACCCAACCGCGACCCAATTTACCGTAAACTTCGCAAATGCGGTTACTGAGGGTGTCGTTATTTACTGGAACATTCAGAAAGGCGCAATCGGTAGCCGCGCCTAATCTTCGTCACAGTTGGTTCATATGCTTCACTAGTTAAAATTCACCAAAACGGCCTTTTATGAGCAAATCCTCTGTCAATACTGTGATCAGTAACAGAGGATTTTTAAAATAAAAACGTCGGTCTCGATGAAAGTAAATTAAATAAAGAAATAAAACGGAGGTTTTATCTTATGGCAAGAAAGATTCAGGTGAAACGAGGGAATCAGTCCGACATACCGAATCTAGACGTAGGCGAATTTGGGTTTACAATGGATGAGAGTCGCACATATATTGGAAGCTCATCAGGAAATATTGAGCTCGCAAAACAGTCAGAGGTTGCGTCTCAGTTGGCGGAAATGACGCTATATACAAAGGTCACACCTAACGAACCTGTTGATATTTTAGCTAGCGGGTCGGGTACGACGATCACAATGGGCGCAAACCACAATTTAAAAGCGGGCGACTTGATCGCTATTGCAAACGGCGGAAGCGCCAAAAGTGCTATGGAACCGCTTGAGTACAACTACCTGCGGTCAACGGTTTCAGCGGTCAACGGGCAGACGATCACAATCTCTAACGCCTTGCAGCGCACAGTCACGAACGCCCTTGTCAAAAGAGACGACACGGAATTACTACGTGGCGCTTTGGCTGCATCAAAGACATCTACCAAAAAGTTACTTATCACAGACGGTGTGCTGAATGTTTTCGACAAGATGCCGACTATCCAAGGAATCGAAGAATTTGAAATTGTATACAACAACGCACGTATCGACGCGACGAACATCGTGGGTATTAAACAACCTTATGAGTTTAATGGTTCCACGCTCTTTTATACGGACGGGCAACTATTTAGCTTTGGCGAACTGAAAAAAGTCATTTTAAGAAACGTTGACGCTTTAGGAAAAGAACAAATGTTGTTCAAATTTTCAGGGACGCAGAACGTCTATTTCGAAAAATGCAGCTTGGAATTTAGTAAGTCAAATCTCATGAACCATGCTTTGATCGGAGTATACTCCTCAGCGTCTGGTCAACAGCCTAAAAACTTTAATTTTACAGACTGTAAATTGAAAACGGGCGGTATGTGCTTTATCGCGAACGGCGACATCAATAACCCTGTAAAGGGCGTCTCTTTTAACAAATGTAATTTCGAGTTGCTCGACGATGGGAATTACGGCGCTTTAAAATTAACGGAGCACGTCAAGATAGACACCGGAACGGATGGCGTTAAATTTATCGACTGCGAGTTTAATGGCGGAGAGTTGTCATCAGTGACGATTGAGGAAGGGTCGAAAAACATCGAGTTCGAGCGCTGTAATTTCAACAAAACAAAAGATAAGGCGGTACGTATCGCTGTAGGTCAGACTCTTGTCAAAAACGGAGAAATCAAGTTTAAAAGCTGTAACTTCAAAAATTACATCTTCGGCGTTTATCAGGAAACGACAAGCGCAAGTATGCGTGTGTCTGACCGGCTGATATTGAAAGACTGTATCTTCGACGTCGGAACGGCAAGCAACCCAGGGACGTCAATCTACGCGGCAAAAGGTGCTTACGTCGGAATTGATAACGTTGAGTTCTTGAACGCGAACAATGCTTTGGGCGGATTGATCGTAGTACCTTCGACGGACGTCGTCGTGATCGGCCGTGTAGAAGCGAGGAACCTCTCGTTAAACGCGCGCATCCGAACGCTCGACACCGCAAGCGTGACGATTAAAGACACGAACGTTCCGACGACATTGATCGAGCGCGCGTCTACCGTTCGGTTTTTACGAAACTCGTTGCAGTACATGGCAATTTTTGACGATGTCGTCACCGCAGATATCATGTCATCTGAGTTCGGGCTAGCAAACTCCGCGAGTCTCGCAGGAGTCAACCCATTGATCGAGCTAAAAGGAACGAATCAGACGTATGGGAACTACAGCATACACCAAAACAGGCTGTACAGTTTGCGTGCCGGTCAGCAAGGTATCGTCAACCGAGACACACAACGCATCACGATTACCCAAAGCCAAAACATCTTACAAGGGACTGTTGTATAACGTCGTAATTGGTTCAAATGCTTCACTAAAATACATATAAAAAAGAGCGACATAACCATTAAAAAATCGCTCTTTTTTATATTTCAAACCACAAAAACCTTATCAACATGACGTTAATAATAGTTTTGCAATTTATATTTTTTCAATTGGCTTTTCTCTTCAAATGATGTATGATGAGTCTGTACTCACAACAATCAAGAAGGGAAAGATCATATGCAAACAGCAAACGAACAAATTGTCACGGAACTTACGTCCTACATAACGAGACTTACGTCTGCCACCCCGGTCGATGTCGACGGTACGAAAAATGAATTGTCGAAGATTGTGTCGAAATATAATGTTACCGCAGTATCGCTCACAGAAGTTCATCCTGATTTAAATCAAAAAATATTTTTATTTGAATCAGCTAAAAAGCTAGAAGGTTTGAGTTTTCTGACGCTGAATACATATGCGAGAGACTTGAGGGTGTTTGCAGAAGATGTCAAAAAGAGAACGGATGAAATCTCTACTGCCGACATCAGAAGTCACCTCTCTAAATTTTCGCATCTGAAAATGAGCTCGCTCGGAAGAAAACAGAGCGTACTGAAATCGTTCTTTGGATGGCTGACTTCAGAAGAATACATATTGCGTGACCCATCTAAAAAGTTAAAGTCACCTAAAAAAGAAAAACGACTACCCAAAGCGTTGTCTATCGAAGAGTTGGAAATGCTTCGTGAGGGATGCAAGACGAATCGACAACGGGTGTTTCTCGAGGTGTTATATGCCACGGGATGTCGCTTGTCAGAGATTCAGCAATTGAACAGACGAGATATCAACTTCCAGGACAAGAGCTGTAAGGTGGTCGGGAAAGGCGACAAGGAACGCGAGGTCTATTTCAGCTACAAGGCGATGTATCATCTCGAAAAATATCTAAAATCACGCACAGACGACAACGAGGCATTGATGGTCTCTGAAAGAAAACCTCACGGACGTTTGTCGAAGCGAGGCATTCAGCGTGAGATTTCTGTCATCGCTAAGCAGTCGAGCGTCAAAAAGCATGTCAGCCCTCACTCTTTGCGCCATACGTTTGCTACTACCATGCTTAATGCTGGAGCCGATATCACGGGCGTACAGGCGTTACTCGGACACGCTAGCGTAAGCACCACGCAAATCTACTGTCAACTAACCGAGGAGAAAAAACGGGAGCAACACCGCAAGTTTTTAGTTCAATGATGGAGGCCGTCGAGATGACGGTCTTTTTTCTATACACAAATCACACAGAATGAAAGGAAGCTTGCCATGTATTTCGACATCAAGCAACGCAACACCAAACCCATCCTTTATCTCGCAAAACCCGATCGGACGACGATTGCTCGGCTGTCGGAAGCTCGGCAAGAGACCGAATCATTCAACGGGGGGCAGCTCAACGAGTTGTCCTTTGTTTTGCCCTTGAAGCATCAGACGCTCGAGGAGAACAAGAAGAACCTTCACGCCGAGATGATCCGGGAACGTATGGTCATCAAGCTGCACGACAAAGAGACGGACAAGGATCGATACTACGTGATCACGGGGTTCAACTTCGATATGGACGCCCTCACGGTATCCGTGTCCTGCAAGTTGAACCCTTATACGTTATCGGACATCCCGATCAAGGGCTTCACGACCATCGACAACGAACATCCTGACGGGCTCGACTACTCGTCGTGGACGCTCTCAGAGATCGTCAGAGCCACGATCGACCGGGACGAGGATACACCTTGGCGCTTGGGAGACGTGGACTCCGAGTTCGACCTGAAGCGACGTGAGTTTACGTTCGACGGGTCGTTGGGTGAGTTGGCCGTTCAGGTCGCACAGAAGTTCGGTGCGGTCTTGGAGTACGACGACACCGAGTACCTGATCCACTTCCGAAACCCTGAGACGTTGGGTCGTAACCGTGGTCTGAAAATCAGTGAGCGCAACTACATGAAGTCGCTCACGAAGGACACGAACGCCGACAACATGGTGACACAGCTCGCCCTCTACGGGAAGGACGGTCTGACGATCCATGAGGTGTCTCCGACGGGGTCGCCGTACATCGAGGACTTCTCCTACTTCCTCTATCCGTATGAGGAGGACGAACAAGGAAATATCGTCAAGAGCAGCTACTTCATGTCCGACTCGCTCGCACAGGCGATGGTCGCGTACAACCGGAAGCTGTCGCAACTGACACCGACATTCGACTCGCTCGTCGTCCAGTTGGACGGGTTGATGGCACAGGTGTCCGAACAGAACGACATGCTCGCAGACCTCGACATCGAGCTCACACAGGCACAGGAGCGGGTCGATATCCACCTGGCCTTGAACAACGGGCAGTCGAACCCCGAATATGAGGCAGATAAAATCCGTATTTTAGAGGCCAAAAATGTCATCGAATCGGTGGTTTTGGGCTTAAAAGAGGACATTTCGGACATCGCGGGAGCGGATTATTACGAGTTAGGGTTCGTCGTCATGGGTGCTTCGGGCGGCCAGATCGGACTCCTGAAAGAACAGATGCTCATCCGCAACAACTTCACGCCGGCTCAGATCGCGGAGCGGTCACATTTCATCATCCGCAAGGAGTGGACGAACGACTCGATCGTCGAAGCGAAGGACTTGCTCGAGGAGGGGCGTAAGGAGCTCAAGGAACTCATCAAGCCGAACATCAACCTGAACGTCGGGTTGGTCGACTTCCTCAGCATGGTCGAGATCCCAGACGGCCACAAGGACTTCCGCATGTGGGACGAGATCCGAATCGAGGAACCGTGGAACAGGGGCATCACAACGGCGCGCATCACAGGTATCGTCCGCAACTACGACACGAAAGAACTGACGGTCACGATCACGAACGTCAAGGACTCGAACGACGGGACGAACAAGTTTCTCGAGATGCTGTATCAGTCGAGTTTTGCGGCGACGGTGGTCAACGAGAACCGGTTTAAATGGGATCTATCGAAAGAGAACAACGGGCAGATCAACGCCCTTATCGAACAAAACTTTGACGCGGTTAAGAAGAAGGTGTCGGGGGGTGTCGCAGGACTCACCGAGTTCAGCGCACGAGGATTGACGTCCCGTGACTATGAGGACAACCGCAAGTATCTCGTCGTGCAGAACGGCGTCCTGGCGACGACGAACGATGACGGGGTGACGTGGGGCCATGCCATCACACCTACGGGTATCGTTGGGGAACGTATCTTCGGGAAGATTATCGCGGGTGTTAACCTGACGATCGAGGACGAGGACGGTATCTTCCGTATCCTCGGGAACAAGGCCAGTATCTCGAACCGTCTCGGAGAAGAGGTCGTCAAACTTGGCCTTGTGACGGACGAAGGAGAAGACGAGCGCTTCGGCTTGGTCGTGGACAACCGTAAAAACCAGGTGGGTATCATCGACGGTGAAGGGTTCTACATCTCCCGTTACCAGGGCGGAAACCTCGAGAAGCTTCTTTGGACGGATGCGAACGGAAACTTGAACACGCAGAAGATCACGGCCACACAGATGACGGTCGTCAACGGAGATCTCGCATCTGCGGTCGTCAAGAACAGCGCAGGAATCCCTGTCGTCAGTTTTGGTACGTTCGGGATGGATATCGACGGCGGATCGATCTCGATTGCGGGCGGAGCGAACGGGATTCGGTTGAATGATGCTGAAGGTCTGGTGTCGGAGAACTCGAAGACGAAAGTGACGCTCAATGCGACGGACGGGATCAAGATTCGGAACAAAAACACAGCCAAAGACGTGTTCTGGGTAGATTCGAACGGGAAGTTGAATGTCCGAGACATCGTCATCAACAGCGGTAGCATCTCGTGGGGAGGGGTAAACAGCCAACCGATGCCGGACGTCTCATGGGAGAGCATGGTCGGGAAACCGACGTACCTCGATAGCGACCGGATCTGGTCGCCTCTTATCCAGGGGGGATTGATCGAAGGGGGAACTTTGTCGGCAGGTACGATTACCGGCGGAACGATTACCGGTAATACGATCACGGGCTCGACAATCTCGGGTACGACGATCTCGGGTACGACGATCACGAGCGGTTCCGCCTACAACAAAATAGAGATGTCGAACAGTGAGATATACACCTACTATCAATCAGGGTCGGAATCTTCGACCACAAAACTCGCAGACGGTCGGATCTCTTTCAGCAACACGTACAACTCGTCTACACGCTCCGGGTACATCAGACTCAACCCGTTCTCTGGAACGTCTAACAATTATACGTCTGAGTTCGAGATCAACACGACGTGCGATATTTTGACGATTTACGCCCCGGCAATCAACTTATATCCGACGAACGGCGCGGCTTCAGCGATGTTGCGAGGCAATGCGATCGCAACGAGACAGTGGGTGTTGGATCAGGGTTACAGCTCGTCTGGCGGTTCTAACGACTATGCGACCGAGTCTTGGGTGTCCTCGAACTATGCTTCGAGATATCACTCGCACTCACAATATGCAGAAGAAGGGACTACCGTCTACTTCAATGCGATCGGTGTCGGCGGCTCGTATCAGAACACGATCAACCCGTCGAACACGATCATCAACGTAAACAATATCGCCGTACCAGGGATGGTTTACGCCCAAGGGACGAGATTGACGTCATCCGTGACGTTCAAAACAAACATCAAACCCTTGCAGGACGGTGCGATCTCAGTCCTTAAGGACGTGAACATATACGAATACTACTACCAGTCTGACGTGGACGATTTTAATTTTGACAATCGACAAATCGGGATACTGGCAGAGGCAGTCCCAGAGATACTGCGTGGCGGAGAAAACAAGGCCGTCAACCCGTATGCGATGACATCCGTACTCTGGAAGGCCGTACAAGAGCAACAAACGCTCATCGAGACGTTAGAGGCCAGAATCGCAGACTTGGAAGAGATCCAATAATCGTTCAACAGAGACCTGTCTTCGGACGGGTCTTTTTCATATACAACTACGAAAACAAGGAGAGATTTTAATGGCTAAGTTTCAAAAGGCAATCCTACCGATCAACGATATGGTGATCACATGCGGGTATAAGCATCCCGAGTACACACGATGGTTCCAGCGGACTTACCGCTCGGCGGGGGTCGTCCACTTCGGGTCTGACTTCGTCGACCGTCAACGCAAGGACACACAGCTTCGCGCGCCTTTCGATATGGAGATTGTTTACGCGGGACTCGATTACCTCATGGGTTACACGGTCATCGCGCGTTCGCTCCTTCCCATCGACATCCATTACGGGAAACACAAGGGACGTAAGCACATCGCTATCCGTATCGCTCACATGAGCCGTCTGAACGTCAAGCGCGGACAGAAAGTGAAATGGGGTACGACGCTCGGCAACTACGGTGGTACAGGTAAGTACGGAGGTGCGCCACACGCCCATATCGAGTTGGACGCGGACGTCAGCTTCCCGAACTACTCGCCTAGCTTCAGAGGCAACTCGACGATCTGGAAGGGCGGAACCGACAGCACCATCAACCCGATGGACGTGTTTAAGGTGGCTCGAGGACAGACGTTCTCTTATGAGCGCCGCAACCAGTCATTCTTGGATCAGGACGATATCTACACACTAAGACACGATGGACGTTCGACGGCAGCGAACTTCATCCGGGTTTGATAAAGAGAGGGGTGAGCCATGATGATCAAAGAAGCAAATTTGTTCTTGAAAGAATCGACTGAATATATGTTGAAGGCCTGGCTCGCCATCAACCCGTATCTGCTGATAACTTGGGGTTTTGTGTCTTACATCCTTTTCCCGGTCGACTCGTATCAGACATACGCGATGATCGTGTTAGGGGTATTGACGACAGACCTGTTGACAAAATACTATGCGATCTCCAAGACGAACGGCGGGCTACTAAACTCGATCCGAATCGGCAAGCTGACGTCACAGGCCATGTGGATCGGTACTCGCAAGAAGTTGCTGAGTTACCTCGTAATCATGGTCTTCGTAGGGCTCGCCTACCGGTTCGAGCAGCTTTCCGCGCTTGCGCTGATGATCGGCAATATCTCTTACGCCATCATGTTTTTACGGGAGATGCAGTCCATCTTCGAGAACATGGTACAGGCGGGACATAAGGATTTGAGCATCTGGCTCGTGTGGACGAAACGGAACCGTGAGTCTCTGGAGAAACTGGCAGAGTCAGCAGAAGAGGAAGACTCGCAAGGTAATAGGCTAGAGCAAGAAAAAATCAATTAAGGGGTGTTACATATGGAAATGATCATGGAAAACCTGTTAGCGATCGTCGCGACGGGTATCGTGGCCGTGTTAGGCGTGGTGGCGAAGCTTTGGAAGAAATCGTATGGCGGTTTCGTCCCTGCGGACGTCATCGAGGAGGAGGCGGTCTTGGACTTCCTCGTCGACATGGCGAAGACACAAGGTCTCGAGATCGAGCAGACTCAGGATATCGATTTCTTGATCGAGTTCGGTCGTCTCAAGCTCGAAGATATCGGCGTAGACGTCGACAAGGTGATGCTTGAGAAGGTCATCGTCGACGTCAAGGAACAGTTAGGAAATTGAATACGAGCGGGCATTCCTTCGGGGGTGTCCGCATTTTTTTTGCGTTATGGATTAAAACCTCTCTTTTATTTCAGATACCTCATGTAAATAATAATCAATTCAGTGGTAAAAACTTCCCTTTTCTTCATCTCAGTCCTTTTAGATCTCCCTGAAATCCTGACGGATTAAGCGGTCGATCTGCCTTAGCTTATCTACTCTCCCCTACCGCTTCGTGTTTCGGCGTTTACGCCAAACACTCATTGCTCGCTACTGCGGAACACTTCGTCAGACTTCGCTAGACTCGTATCCCTCGTAGCACAGACTAATAAACCTCTTCTTCGCTTTGCGAAGTCATTCGCTTTCGCTCATTCAATTACTTAATTACTTAAGGAATTTTCTGTCCCAAAGGGACAGTTAACACTTGACCTCGATGGAGAACACATCATCCTGAAGCGAAATGACGGAAACGGTGGACAGAAAATTCCTTCCTGCATCCCGTAAAAATTTTTTACAGGGTGCAAGAAGGAAGAGATTCTGATCGGTTCATCCCTTGCTTCATGCTCGGTTTCCGTCGTATCAGCCCAATCAATCCTAAGGTTTCCCTATGACCACACTACACACTCAAATGACCCCTTGCGGTTTCCGCGCCCTACCCTTTCGGGATTCGTCCATTCTGTTTCGTCCGCCCGTTCTCACAGGCGTCCATTACGGACTCGTTTACGATGTTTGGCAACGTACTTATGTGTGATCCTTCGTCTCCGTAGAGACATCATCCGTCCTCGTACAGCGTTTTTATGGTAGCTATCACCCTCTCGAGCGACCGATTGGGAGATCGCTTCGAGATAAAAGTCACCACACATGATCGTATCGTTTCCGATCGCATGTGGCCGTTGATTGAGGGGTAGCTCCCATTCCGTTTGTGTACGGACGCACGAGGCACCAACTAGCCTCTGTCAGTTTTTAAGACAAGGTATCAGGCAATTCCTTGCAACGCAAAAAGGTCTATGCCAAAATGCACTTTTTCTAAAAAAGGCATGGCTAATAGACCAACTTCTCTTGAATTTTTCCGCGCTGCAAGGTACAATGAATTTAAGAAAAAACTCGTAGGAAAAGTTTTTCTTGTATTCTTGCAACGCTTTGTTGTTTCAAGAGTTAAGGATTCTGATCTGAAGGTTGCAGCCGTCAGAAAAGTTATCCACAGTAGGTTTGCGTCTTAATTCAGTTGTTGAGTTAATTGTATAGCTAAAATTTCTGAAATGCAAGTCTTGACGGCGATTCTCTTTTGAGAGTCGTCGTTTTTTATTTGTTTAATTGTCGGTGTGTAGGTAGGACAAAAACGGCTCTGTTAAAGGGTTTCTGTACATTTTATCTTCTAACTTTGTAATATTTATTTTCTAACATTAGATATAAATACGTGGACACCAATACTATTTTATATTTTTGCGATACAAGTTATCCACATCTTTTGTTGTCGTTGAGAAAGATAAAGGCATGAGGTTAGGAATGGCAGATATCCATTTCCAAGATCCACTTCTGGTTTCTAAATAATTAATTATGTAACCCTGTCTCATACGAAAATCTATGTATCAAGACGCACGACATACGGTTTCGATGCAAATGGATGGCTTGTATGGATCTTGTTTTATTGAAACGGCTTATTTAGGTCGGTATGTTTGCGTGAAATGTTCATTTCACGCAAGGTTTGAAAATGGAGGTGATGAAATGAAGATTTTAGCGCAAAAAGAAGTCTCGTCTGATATATGGGGAGAATACATGGCGACACGGAGGATCATCGGACATTCCGAAAAGTCTGATGTGTTTGTCGGGAAGGAAGACGGGTTGATCGTCATCCTGACAAACATTGGTTCGGATAGCTACTTGTCTACGTTGGTCGCGATTGACTGGCCTTCTGTCGACGGAGAACTGTACACGCCCAACGCAGAACTGGTTGACGAAATCGTGGGGTTTATCGAATCCTAATTGCATTATGGTTCTTTTTTTATTTTAATTAAGGTATCTGAAATAATATACTTTAATTGTTTGTTAGAGCCATATTTTGACGCATTAAACTCTAACGTTGTATCTTATATATTCTACAATTAGAACTTTTAATGTTCTAATGTTAGAACTTAAGGTAATATAAAAGTATCAACAATTAGGGGTGTGAGATGATGGCAAAGAAGCTAACGATAGGTAACTCTAAGGGTGGGGCCGGGAAGACGACAACATCTTTGCTCGTGGCGTATGAGCTCGCCAAAAGAGGTCAGAGGGTATTGTTTATGGACTTTGACCCTCAATCCAACTCGACACGAACATTGTTTAAAACGTTCTATGAGGACGGATTCTCTGAGAGCGCAACAACCGTGTTCGATGGTCTGAAATCAAAAGACCTGTTGCCATCGATCCTGAGACCGACGGTCAATTTCCACTTCATTCCAAGCTCGCAAGACACGGCCAATTTCGGTCTTTTATTGAACGAAAAGAATGAGTTCACGTATTTCCGAAACATGGTCAAAAAGATTGAGGATGACTATGATTACATCTTCTTTGACACACCGCCTACGACGTTCAGCGTGTTCTTGAACAGCTCTTTGGCTGCTAGCGACTACTTTATCGTCGTGAGCGAGGTGAGCGCATATTCGTTCGAGGGAATCGGAGACTTCTATGATGTGGCCGAACGGATCAATCAGCACGTCAACAAAGACCTTCAGTTCTTAGGAGTCCTGGTGAACAAACGTGAGGACAACAAGGATACGATGGTGGAGATTGCGCGAGAGTACGACTTATCGGACTACGACACGTTCTTCCGGGCGTTCATCCCTTATCGGACACGGATCAGCAAGTACGCCAAGCATGGCCTGTATGCGTACCACAGAAATGTCTTAGTGCCGAAGATGATCGAGACCCGTATGCGCAAGGCGGCGGAAAAAGGGAAGTCTTTTAATCCCGACACAACCAACTTTGGGGAGTACGACAATTGGGATAAAGAGGTGATGACCCACTTCGAGACCGTCGTGGACGAGGTGTTGCTGCGGATCAAGGAAATGAGTGAGAGCAATGAAGAAGTTAAACAGTAATTTTGACAAGAACAAGGTGTTGGACAAGAAGTCGAGCATCTTGACCGAAGAGGATATGGCAAGACGAAACAAGGATAGAGGGAAGATCGTGAAGGTGTACGAGCGGGACTATAAGATCCTTAAGATGCTCTCTTACTATTCGGGTACTCCCGTCAACGATCTTATGAAAGAGATCGCGGACGACTTCCCCTTAAACGTCGAGAGCGGCGACTACACTCCCCCCTTGATCCCGATTCGTGTCAAAAAGATCGACTGGAAAGTCAAAAGCCTTCTGATCCCGACGGCACTGTATGGAGAGATCAAGGATTATTCGGCCACGACGAAAACCCCTTTCATATATGTGTTCTCGGACTATATCGAATATCATTATCGTCGGTCGAGATACTATACGAACAAGGACGCAAACACGCCTCGATACTTTCAGAAGATGGAAGGCAAGGTGGATAAGATCATTGCGGATAGAGAAGAAGCTAAACGAAGAAGATGGTGAGCATATGCCCACCATCTTTCATTTTGTTTCCATTTTCTTTTTCAGCTTATTCTCTTCACGCTTCATCCGCTCGTTGTCGTCGTAATCGATCCATCCACCGCGCTTGGCGACCCACACGATCCACCGTAGATGCTTGTCGGGGTATCTGTACTCGAACAGCTTGCGCTTCAGCTTGGCGTCCGTCGTCGGCTGTCCCTTGACGTCTACGACCACCTCAGTTCCGTCGTTATGGTAGATCAGGAAGTCGGCCACATACTTGATGGCGAGACGTTTCACGCCCATGTATTCGTACTTCGACTGCAACTCGTAGGCAGGTTGGAGAGAGAAGTCTTTGATCAGACCTCTCTCCTTCTCCTGTTTGAGAAGCAGGTAATACTGTGACTCGATCTTGGAGTCGAACTTGATATCGTCCACGACCGTCTTCTTCGCCTTGTACTTGCTCGCCTTCGGTGTTGTCGTTTTCTTCTTAGCAAAACTCATGATTCGCCACCTCAAACTGTGCAAGCCACAATTCTTTCTCGGGAAGTTTGACCCACTCGCCAGGTTCACCGTTCTCACCTTTGACGAACTTCGAGCGGTTCTTCATGTTCGTCTGCTTCATACGGATGATGTCGCCCAGCTTCACTCGGGCGTGTCCGCCGTTCTGATAGTCATAGAACGTCTGCTTCGATACCTTCATCGTCCGCGACTTCCCGTCGGAAAGACGGATGACCGTCAGTTTCGGGCTGTATTTCGTGTCGATATTGACCGTTAAAAGAAGGGTTTTATCGGTGCTCTTTGGGAGGGTTTGGACATATCCCAGGAGCTCCAATTCGGCCACTATTTGCTCTGTGAGCGGTAACGAACGGTCGATTACCTTACTCTCGAATTCTCGAAGTAACTGACGGCGCTTATTTTTAGTGTTCTCCTTGTGCGATTTCTTATATTGCGCCTTACCGCCCTTAAATTCGTCATAAATCTCCAAAAGCTTCATATTCTGCCCGTGTACGTCAAAAAAGTTGAGTTTTATCAAATTTACCAAACTCGTTTTGTTACAGAGGCCGTTTTCTTCGATATCGATCAAAAGGTCGACAAAATACTCATATTTGTTGTCTCGGAGCGCGTACAGATTGTCTCCCGCGACGGACTCGACACCTTTGATGGATTTCGTGTCCTTGAAGATCGTCTTCGACTCCTTGTCGACCGAATACTTCGATTTGGCGAATCCGAATTTCGGAGGAGACAGTTTGATCCCACGTTGAGCGACATATTGGATCACCTCTGCCGATTTCTCCATATATCCCTGCTTGGCATCGTCGGCAAGGAGTTGGAGCTGTACTGCTGCGAACTCGAGCGGATAGTAATACCGTAAGTAGGCGTTGATATATCCGATGTACGAATAGGCTTGCGAGTGGTTGATTGAGAATCCGTAGTTCGAGGCGTCATGGATGACCTGAAGGAACGAGACAATCAGCTCTTCCGCTCGTTCTTTTGTGACGTTGTGCTTCGACGTCATCGTCTCAATGAACCGCTCTTTGATTTGAGGAATGTAGATATCCAAATCTTCCTTCCTTTTTTTTCCAATGGCGCGACGCACCAAATCGCTGTCTCCTCCCGAGTAGCCGCAAAACTCTTTGAGAAATTCAATGATTTGTTCTTGGAAAATCATCCGAGAAGCGGTGGGAGCAAGGAAGTCGTTGAGTGCCTTGTGTCCATAATCAACTGTCACCCCGCTTGCTAATTCGTCTCGATAAGAATCTCCTGATGGACGGATAGCGGCGTTGCCAATAGAGAATAAATTCATGTATGTAAGATCGTCGCCAATTTTTTCTTTTAGCAAGGATACGGTGTTAGGATTGAACAGTTTTTTGTAATATGAGAAAGCTGTGTCTGATTCCCATTGAAAACATGAGAGCGTGGACTCTAACATCGATCTCCATACGGCCTCATCTTGATCATCAACATTGTCCGGTGTCAACCGCTCGATACCAGCCATTCGGCAAACCTCATTTGTAAGCTCAATTGAGCTCAAACCGAGAATGTCCAACTTGATCCAGTTGAGTCCATCGATGTCTTTCATATTGATTGCTGAAACTCGACGTGATGAATCTTTAGTATAGATTGTCCCCATATTCTCATCGATAGGCAGGGGTGCTACGACGAATCCAGACGGGTGAGACCCTATTGCATGAATGACGCCACGTAATCGTTCGGCAAACCACATCGGTTCGGGGTATTTTTCGCCCAACGAACGCCACTGACTTTCAAAACGCTCTTTTTTCGTTTCGTCTAGATCTCTCGTGATGTCGTTGCAATCAGCCTCAGAGTAACCGAATGGCTTGAAGGCCATCTTGATCGCGCCTTTTGCCTTTAGTGTTTGAAACGTTAGAATTTCAGAGAAGTAGAAGTTCTCAAATCTGTTCTCCATGCTCGCTACATAATCAATAATCTCTTGACGTCGAGAGACTTCGTTGTCAATATCGATATCCGCAAGACTGATTCGCTCTTTACTCATGAACCGTGGGAAGCTCAACTTATGCTTCACGGAATCCATCTCCGTGATCTTCATCAGGTAGGCAATCAAGCTGCCCGACACCGAACCACGTCCGTATCCAGGCTCCGCTCCGATCGATCGTGAGTAGTCTAAGATGTTTTTCTGAAGCAACATGTAGTCAATCGCCCCGACCTCGCGGTAGACGTTCAGCTCTTCTTGGACACGTTCTTTGTACATCTTACGTTTCTCTTTTGGTAGTTTATGTAATCCGCGCTCTCTGATCCCTTTGTTGATGGCATCTAGAAATTCCTTCTCAGAGTTCTTGCTGATCTTCGGATACTTGTACGAGTAGTCGAGCTCAAACTCTTCGACCATATCGGCCATGACGTTCGTGTTCTCGATTGCTTCCAAGATGAGCTCGTTCTCGAGGACGTCTTGCTTCTCAAACATCTCGACCAGTCCGTCATACGACTTCATCGTGAGGTCTAAATCATCCTCGTATCCGTAGCTGACACCCTTCGCCTTCATCAAATGCTGTCTAGCCTTGTAATGATCTTGGTCGAGCGCGTGGGTGTCTGTCCCTGCGATCAGACGAATACCCGTCTCTTTGCTGAGGTTGACCAAATATTCGTTGAACTCTTTTTGGTCGTCGATGTCGTGATATTGAACCTCTAAGAAGCAGCGGTGTTTGTTTTCTTTCATCCACGCAATAAATCGGTTTGCAGCGTCTTGTCGTCCGAGACGTACCCGACCCTTCCAGAGCAAGCTCGCAAGGCAAGCAGACGTCACGATGATGTTGTCAGAGGTATTCATCACCTCGTCCATCGATACACGGGGGTCATAGTAGTAGTGACCGTCCTTCTCGTAAGCAGCAGAGGATAACTTGTTCAGTTCTTTGACGCCCTCGAGGTTTCGTGCGATCAACATCATATGATAGTTGTCCCGAACCTTCTCCTCGAGCGTTTCGGTCATATAGATCTCGTTGGCATGGATATATTTCAGTCCTGCCTTCTCGGTCATCTGTTTCTTCTTGACCCATCCCAGGATGTTTCCGTGTTCGCTGAATGCGATGGCCTTCATACCCAACTCTTTCGCCTTCTCGATATACTCCTCGGCCTTCGTGATCGAATCCGCTCCTGTCGAGTTGGCGTTACTCATATCCGTATGTAAATGGTAGATGACATAGTTCTTATTCACTTTCTCACACCTTTACTTTTTGATTTCGGTATCAATCGATGTATTCGTAGCGAATCTCGTATAACCCTTTCGGATTTCCGTTGTCGTCTCCGTCATATCCGAAGAATTCGCGCAATGATTCCATACAGTAGTACGAATCTTTGACCTTCGTGAAGTCCATCCCGTCGAACTTGAGCTCCGTCGTCATCTGAAGCGGGCAGTCCAGCACCTTCATCTTCGACCCGTCATGAGGGCTCGTCCGAGAAATCTCATCTCGCACAAAGCTAAAATGATTGCGGTCTTTATCGGGCGTTCGCTTTGAAGGAATCCCTGTCAACAGCTCATAACGTTCACGAATCGCACTAAGCTGCTTGGTCGTAAGTCCGATCTCTTTACGCAATTCTCTTACACTCCAATGGTTCAACATCTCACCGATCAGATAAACGAGTCCGTCCGAGCAGACGAAGTCTCGTGTCAGTTCGTTCTTTTGTCCGAGAGACATCGCCATCTGATAAAGCTCTTTCGTACAGGTCGTCACGTCTTTTTCTGAGATTTCGTAGTAGCACGAGATCCATTTTGCGTCACTCCCACGTATCCACGAGCGACACACCTTCTTCTTCTGTTCTAATGTTAGAACCGAGAAACACTTGTACCGATACTGTTGAAGGCGCTTGACGCCATCCTGATTCTTCAACAACTCTTTGATCATGACGCGATCTCCTGGCGCTGTTCCGTGTCGGTCAAAAACTCGAACCGAAACTCATATGTACCCTTGGGTGTGTTCTTGTCACCCTTGTATAACATGAATTCGCGCAACGAGTCTTTGCAGAACAGTACGGCTTCGATATTTCCCGACTTCATCTTCGTCGACTTGATCTCGTCCGAGTAGAAGGTAGAGGAGTCAAGGACGTTCATCGGTTTCCCCGTCGACGGTGAAATGTAGACGTATTCCGTATCGATCATTCGGAAATACTGTCGCTCTTTCGTCTTCAGACGGATCTCGACCCGCTCGCCCGACAAGTCTTCGAACCCTGCCTTGTAATAGCGAAGCATACTGCGTGTCAGACCGAGGCTATCGATCGCTCCGTGAGGGTTGTACCGCTCCGAGATATGACCGAACAGATAGAGAATCCCTTCTGACAAGGTGATTTTCGGGGAGATCTGAATCCGCCGCCCCGTGTGTTTCGCCTCAGAGACGACGTCCTTGACGATAAGTTTATACTCATCCTCCGTGATGGCGTTCAGACGGCAGAACAACACACGTCCACCGCCTTTAGACCACGATTTCAACACCTTTAATTTCATTGCTTCTGGTAACTCGCTATGCGTCTTGTGTTTGCGCTGCTTAAGTGACGCCACTTGCGGATAGTTCTTCAATAGTTGTTTCAACATGTCGATCGACCTTTCTTTCGTAGATTTTGATGGTTACATTCTCGATTAATGACCGCTCTTCGACGACCTCAAATTTAAGCCAATTGAATTCAGGGAAATATTTATCCGCAGGTCGGACGTCGTCCACTTCCGTAAGGATCAGCTCGCTTGCGAACAATAGGAACTGTGTATAGATGGACTCGCCTCCGATAACGAAAGCCTTACGGTCTTTTTGGCGCGGTTTTGCGATGAATCGAAGCACTTCCTCGACAGAGTTGACGAATAAAATATCAGTTTTGTCGGTCAAGTATTTCCCGTCTATTTTCCGTCGCTCGTTCACCTCTTTATTGTTGCCCGAGGTGAGGACGATGTTCAGGCGATCTTTGAGCGGACGCTTCAGCGACAGGTATGTCTCCGACCCCATGATGACGATATGGCCTCTCGTCGTCTTGATGAAGTGCTCCATGTCTTCCTTGTATGTATAGATTAGGTCGTTCCCTTTGCCGATACCGAGCTTCTTATCGACGCAAGCGATCAATGATAGTTGCAACATAATGCAGAAAACCTCTTTTCTCATACTTTACTTTTATATTTCGGTATACGTTTACATTCATTGGGCGATCTCTCCGAACTTGATCTGAGGATGTGTGATGTAGTCCTCGATCTCGAAGTCGTCCAACGTGATGTCGTAGAAATTTTTGCCGTAGGCGTTCAGGTGAAGGCGTGGTTTACAGTCGATAGATGAGCGTTTCAAAATCTCTTTCGCTTGTTCGACCTGGTTGTCATAGAGATGGGCGTCCGAGATGAAATGCGAGAACGTCCCTGGTTTATATCCTGTCACCTGAGCGACCATCATAAGTAATGCAGAATATTGGAGCGCGTTGATTTGTGATGCTAATAGGTAATCTGATGACATTGGTATTCGGATTGTTTCGCAACAACAATCCCGCTTGCGCAGCTCATATTCGCATATGAGATTAGACTATATCACGATCTGATTTATCAGACCCCTGCCGTTTCGATTTAAGGGATTCTCACCCACGCCGTTAGCTTGCGCCCTACTCCTAATGCCTCGTTTAAGGCCGATGGGATAGTCGTTAGACATTTAAAACCCCTGAGAATTTCCTCCTTTTCACTTCCGGTTGATCATACCGATATTTTTAATCACAATTCCTTCTAGGTGTTTGTGTATGTATTTCTTAGGCTTCCACGGTTCACCAGTCTTAACTAGACTGCTCACCGTACCACCACCAACAGAATGAAAGTCTCTGAGATATTCAGAAAGCATTTTTCCACTATAAAACTTTTTTTCTTTACCATCTGGAAAGTAGATGACGTGATCCATAGATGACGCTCTACCGACTTTATCTTTTGAAGCTTGGCTTTTCGGAGGAGCTTTCTTTCTCTTAGAGTAGTCGAAGTTGTTGGTTCTTTTTTCGTGTGTCACCCTCCAACAATCCGACCACTCTTCGTCTTTAGAATCTAAACGCTTGTAGAGAGTAGGAACACAAAGTCCGATCTTGTCGGCTATTCTTTGATAGTTGTTACCTTCGTACTCTTCTCCTTTATAAACCACTTTTACGATTCGATTCTCGGATATCTCTTTAAGCTTGATTTCCATCTTCGAACGATACTCTGGATTCTGCCAATTTCTGCGCGAACTTTCTGCTGTTCGATCACGCTCTTCTTGCTTGGAATATCGTTTTTTTAAAGCAGCAGAAGCAATTCTACTTAAATCCTCTTGCGTATATCGTTCTCGTCTAGTTTTAACCATTTTTTCTTTGTGCTCTTTTGTTAGTCTTCTTCCTGTGTGGGCGGCAGAAATTTTTCTTCTTGCTTCTTCGTCGTGTGTCTGACCGTACATATGGTTATTCGAACCTTTCATGCGCTCAGACATCCTCCTTTTAAACTCTTCGTCTCGATTTGCCCACTGATCTCTGGAAGCTTTGGATATTTTCTTTCTGATTTCAGCGTTGTTGGGGTGGTAAGATACAATATCTCCTCCAGAAGATACTCTCGATATGTTGTAGAGAAACTTCTTAAAGGTTTTGATTGTGTAAACCTCAATTTCCGACGCCTTCTCTTTGCTTAGTTCGTCAAATAAAACGATGAACTCAAAAGCGTCTGCGCCATTTTTATTGTAGGATCTTTGAAGATAGAGATTGTGATGAGAGTTTCGAGAGAGAGAAGAAAAATGGGTGATTTTTCTTTTTTCTGGATTAGACGAAATTCCAACGTAATACTTCTTTGCCTTCTTGTTCATGATAACATATAAAGAATATTTTTTCATTTAGTTTGTTTTCTCAAGGGTTTATTTAGTACGGTATTGTCTCGAGGATCAGTCGAGAGTTTCACCGTTTAGACAGGTTTGCTATACGTGTCACCACGTAAAGGCGCTCACAGATTAACGCTGTACCAATGTCATATGCAGTTCGTCTCCCACCACACGCCAGATCGTCTCGTAAGCGCACTCCTGTAACGATTTCTCGCCCTCTTCTTCAGGACTAAACATCGACATGATCATACGTCGGTCGGGTTTCGTCTCAATCTTGTTGATGAGCCAGTCCATCTGATCGAGATAAGCGTAACCAACAAGTTTGGTTACTTCATTTTGATATGTAGACGACAGATCTTCGTGCTTCACACGACGTTTCTGATTGGCAATCTGATACCCATAAGACTTCCCGATTGTACCGTCTTCAAGTTTCCACTCGTTCCACCATTTGACACCATACTTGCTCTCGAGCAAATTAACGTCGGTTGATTTATCTTGAAAGATCCAAAGAATCTCTTTGATGGCCGACTTCCATGCGGTCGGACGTACCGTCGTGAGCGGAAACTCTCCGTGTGACAGACGATAGTTATGTAGTACCGGGAACGGCAGCGAGCGATAGTTGATCGTCGAACCATCTGAAAGTTTTGTTCTTGCCTCGTAAGAGTTGGCGACACCGAAGTCCAAAAGATCGGCTAACGTTGCTTGATAGTGCATATCTGCTAGGTTTAATGACATATGTATTAGCTCCTTTGTTAAGTTCTAACTTGATTATATACAAAATACTTTTTGATTTCAATAGCTAAAACGAAAAACCCCGAAAGAATTTTCGGGGCGTGTGTGTTATTTGAGCCAGTCGAAGTCAAAGTCTTCGTCTCGAAGTTCTTCAACTTTGCCTTTTTGATAGCCGTTCCCTTTTTGCGAGAAGAAATCATGCGTCGTCGAATCGGTACTAAGACCGTTCATGACGACATGGTTAACCTCTTCTTCTTCGAACATCATGTCGGTCTGTCCGAGGTTTTGGAGCGCCTTGTTCATATTGTATCGAACAAACTTGCGGACATCGTGAGCAAGTCCGATCTTATCGTAAACCTCGTTGGTGTATAGCTTCTCGATGTCATAGAGGTTGGCGAACAGGTCTGCCGTAAACTCATCCGCTTCCAATTGTTCGTTCGAGGCAAGCTTCTTGTAGATGTCTTGCGCGATGAGACCCGTGAAAATCCCGTGAATACTTTCATCCATAATGTTCCCCCTCTCACGCTACTAAGAGGGGCGCTTTCGCAGCTACATGTCTCCATGCAGATCAGACCATATCATCGACTTTCGTCGCCTTCCGCTTCCATCGTCAATCGCTTACGATGTACTCTCTTTCGAGATGGTCGTTGCACCTTGTCACATATGCGACCTTGGCTCAGGATTGTCCTCGTCTCTACGTTAGGATGTTCCCTGAATTCAAAAGGTTTTACGTGCGCCATCTTTCATATTCAACGCACGATCAATTTAATAATCTCTCCGCTCGATGTCATCCGACCCTGACCTTTAAGAAGGAGTGGATAGTAGAAACCGCTGTAAAACGCTCCCGTTTCCAGGGCTACCGAAGCGACAAGACCCTTGTAGACAGACAAAGGATTATCTTTCTCTAAGTTGCGATATACACCCTCGAATAACTCTGCCTTACGTTGAAGCAATTCGTTCTCTTCAACCCACTTGAAATATCCGTCAATCTTAGATTTCGGAAGAAGGGTTGTAAAGATGGTCGAATAACTTCTTGCGTGAACGCACTCCATAGCTGCCTGGAATGTAAATACAGCTTTCACCTGAAGGTCATCCATCATAAGAGAGAGGAGCGGCATACCGCTCCCTCCTTGGATCGTGTCGAGTGCTGTGAGTCCGGCTAACACCTTAGAATAAGCGTCTTTCTCATCTTCATTCATGAGAGACCAGTCTTTTACGTCTTTCGACACCGGAATCTCTTCGGGAAACCATACTTGTTTCGTGTTCTGAAGCCAGAACATCTCAGCGTAATCATTTGTCGGCGTGTCCCAATTGACCGCCTTATGTGTCGTTTGTGTCATCAATAGTCCTCCTTATACCGCACAACTCACACATTCTTCAACAGAAAGAAGTTTTGTGCGTGTGTAGTATAGTGTTTTAAGTCCGATACGGTGAGCGTAAACGTAGAGTCGTGCGAGCTCTCGTGTCGTCATATCTGATTTCACATAGAGCGTCGTACTGATACCTTGATCGACGTGTTCCTGGATGACACGGATGAGATCTAGATATTTAAACATACTCATGTCATACGCTTCTTTGTAGAAGAAGTAGTTGCTGTCGTTCATATACGGCATCGGATAGATGGTCGTAGAATCTCCGTACTCTCGCATCTCCATCTTCTGAGTGATCGGAGATACCGATGCTGTCGCATTCGACAAATAACTGATACTTCCAGTCGGTGCGATAGCGAGGAGATACGAAGCCGTCAAGCCATACTGTTGAATATCTTTAATCAACAGAGCCCAATCTTCTTGCGTCGGGATGGATACGCCATCGAACAACTCTTTAATCTTGTCGAGTTTAGGTGAGTAATCATTCACCGTATACTTCGTAAGAGCCGTTCCTTTTGCGTACTCTGACTTCTCGAAGTCCTTGAACACCTTACCTGTATCACGAGCAATCTCCATCGCACGTTTTGTCGCATAGTAGCGAACCGTCATGAAGAACGCATTTGCGAAGTCTTTGGCCTCTTCGCTCTCGTACATAATCTTGTTTGAAGCGAGATAGCCATGCAGGTTCATCGCACCGAGGCCGATCGAACGCATCTCGCTGTTCGCCTTGGCGACCGAAGGAACTTCTGTGATGTTCGTTTCTTCGACTACCGCGATCAAACCATCGATCGCTGCCGAAACCGTCTTCTCAAAAGACTTATGTTTCATGACGTTCGCGATGTTTAGTGATGCCAAGTTGCACGAGATGTCGCGACGAATGACGTCTTCTTCTCCGTAACCGTTGATCTCTGATTCTTCTTGTACTTGTAAGATTTCTGTCCTTGTCTTCCGTTATTCACGCTACCGAACAACGCGTTCTCTTATGAACTGCTACATGTCGCCATGCAGAGGAGACTATATCATCATCTATGTAAGATGCTCCGCTTTTCCGCCATCAATCGCTTATGGCGTACTCCCAAATGGGATAGTCGTTAGAGTTTTTTATCGCATATGCGAATCTTTACTACGGGATTGTCTCATGTGAGAGTTTCCCCGTTTAACGGAGTTTTCGACTACGATCGCTCGTAGAAGGTGCTAGAATCTAACACAAGTTTGACATCTTAATCTTTCCGATGTCCTTTAACTGATTGTCTTTATTCGCATTGTCAATGTACATGATGTACGGATAACCTGACTCCATCTGAGTCTTAGCAATCTCATTCAGCAAGTCTCGAGCAATAACACGTCGTTTACGGACGTTCGGGTTCTCGACCAACTTGTCATACATTTCGGTCATATCCATTTCGTTTAAACGCACACCGTACTCTTTATAGACTGTATGAGGATAAAAGACATACATATCCTGGTCTTTTGCGGCCAGATCGAAGAACTTATCGGGCGCAATCAGACCGAGCGAGAGCGTTTTAATTCGAACCTTTTCGTCGCTGTTTACTTTTTTTGTACTGAGGAACATTTCAACATCCGCATGGAAGATATTTAGGTAAACAGCTCCGCTACCGGCGCGTTGCATTCTGTTACTTGTAGACCAACAATTGTTGGCGGTACGGTCATTTCTGCCGTACTCCTCATGTCGCCATAAGGATCAGACTATATATTCGCTATTGCGTGTGGTTCGGATTGAAAGATTGCTCTTACAATCACTTAGTCGTTGAACCTTCTTCTGATAAAGAAGCTTGGCTGCTGATTTTCCGCAATCCTCGATTTTCAGGGGTCGCCATCTCATCTCTGGATGGTATCCTACTCGGATATACTCGGGAGTTCCAGCAATTGACCACATTTATACTGAGCCGAATTAACCCAGTTGATTTGCATATGAAAACGAATCCTCCAACAATTTCATGACAGGAACTACACCGCTCGCTGCGTTTTCGATCTCTTTAATCGCCTCACCTTGAGCTCGAAGACTCGTCAAATCGATTGCTACACCGCCACCGCGTTTCGATAACTGTAAGGCGTTGTTTAAGTTGTGGCCGATCGAATTCATCGAGTCATTCACGTTGAGCAGGAAGCAACTTACCAATTCTCCTCGACGTGCTCGTCCAGCACTCAAGAAGGTAGGCGTTGCCGGTTGAAGTTGCTGCGTGATCATCGCCTCGGCCAGTCGCATCGCCAGTTCGAAATCACCTCGACCCAGATAGAGGGCGACGATTGACACACGGTCTTCGTAGCGCTCCAGGAAACGTTTCCCGTCATTTGTCTTCAATACATAGTTGTTGTATGTCTTGAAGGCTGACATAAACGATTGGAAACGGAACTTTTTGCTGTACACATACTTAAACAGCTTCTTGATCTGAGTGAATGTGTACTTCTCCAAAAACTCTCGTTCGTAATATTCGTTTTCAACCATGTACTCTAATTTCTCTTTTAGATCGTGGAAGAAAACCGTATTCTCGTTCACGTAGTCGACGAAGTAACTCTTCGTGGCCTCTTTGTCTTTCTCAAAATCAAAACCACCACCCTGTTTGATGATGGCGCTATTCAATTCAATCCACTTCGGGAGGGATGTCTGCAAATTTCTCAACCTCTTTCTTTACTTTTTCTAGATCGCTCTTTAATCCAAAGAGTTCAAACTTATGTAGTACAGGGATACCGAACGCAAAGGAAAGATTGTCTGCCGCTTTCGCATAATAATCTCCCCAATTTCGGTTTCCGCTCGACACGACACCTTTGCAATTCTTGTGATGTAAAACCATGAACCGATCCGTCGTTTCGGGCGTCTGTCCAAACTTTGTCGTATATGTAATCAGGATGAAGGGGTCTTCGGTATTATATTCATCGATGTGGACGGTTTCGACACCGAGTCCATTCAATCGCTGACAGAATCGTCGGACGTTTCCTGTTTTTGAGTCAAAGACGACTAACATCTTACTCTCCTGTGCTTCCAAATCCGCCGATCCGACCCTCGTACATTGGTTCGTCATCATCGACCGTCAAGAACATTTGGAAAATCCCTTGTGCGATTCTGTCTCCGACAGAGATCCGATACGGCTTATCCGATGTGTTTTTTAAGCAGATGCCGATATTCCCATCGTTAGCAGGGTTACTCCAATACGACCCATCGATGATACCTACCGAATTCGATAGCACAATTCCGTGTTTGATACCCATAGAAGATCGCGGATATACAGATAAATATTCGCCATCGCCCATATAGGACTTCACATCGCTCCAAAACACATGTTGCTCACCCGGTTTGAGAAGAAAATCTTCTTTGCTAAAGAAGTCATACCCCGCAGAACCTTTGTCTGATCGTTCTGGAAGGCTTGTATCTGAGTCAAACTTTTTAAACGTTAAATCAACCTCTTCAAATCCTCGTCCGTCTTTTTTGTTCTTCATTCTGTATTTCTCCCCAATCTGTTTATTTCTTGTATATCCTCGATTAATAAAGCTATGTATGGCCATGTGTTCTGATCTAGATACGATCTCAAGATTTTCAGACCTGTTATCATCTTTAATCTGATTCTTATGATGGAAATCGTATTCTCGTTTCAAGTAAAATTTGCCGTCAATTTCAACTTTTTGCTCATCTGTCATCGGAAGCTCGTTTTCAGCGACTAATCGATGTTCAAACACGTAATTGTTGCAGTCCGTAAACGGATGCTTATCCCTCATGTAGATCAGAGTGTAGCCGTTTCGCTTTCGTCCGCCTTTAAAGATTGGGTTTTTGCTACCTCTGTTGCCGTAGTTTGGATTTTTGTCTCCGTAGTAAACTTTCTTACGATATTCACCCATACACTCATACGAACAGCAGGAGTCGTGTTTGGCTTTTTTTGACCGAATATTGTTTTAAATAAAATTCTTTACTACAAACCGGACATATCATATTGTTTTTTCTTTGAGATTTTTTATATTTCGCAGCGCACTCTCGAGAGCAACAAATCGAAGGAGCCGTAAGTCTGATTTTGTGTTCAATATGAACATCTTCTCCGCACTGATAACACGCGATCACACCGTATCTACCCATCTAATCCACCTCCTGGTTTGTTTTTTGTCTACAAATTACCGTACTATCCATGCAATTTGCATCCCCCCTTTCACCGGAAAAGAGCGTTTACGTCACGCTCTTTCTGTTCAAGCTCGCTACGAATCTCTTTCATGATTTCTTTGATCCGCGGCTTATTGTCTATGTATACTTTTTTAATTGAATCATGATTTAACATTTTAATACTGCCTCTCTGTATGTAAATTGATTAGTTTGTTGACGGCCAAGGTTCTTTGCTGGACGTGATTACGAAGTCTCCGTTGATCACAGATAGCATTGGCACAAAATCCACCTGAAAGTCGCTTGTAAATAACAATTGAAGAACAGATCGTTCTCGATCTTTATCCCACATGACATTTACAATCTGAGGATTCTCTTTACCCCATCGAAATCCGTACTGATGCACCGCCCGTAAGTAGCTTACTCTTAGTTCCATCTTCATCATTCCTCCTCATAAAACCGCGCTTTTGTAGGTTATAAAACTGTCCTTTTAAGAGCTTGATTTTTCATAAGTTTCTTCAAATATATCCTTACGAACTGCGTAACGTTCGCCTTTGACGCCAGTCACGATATAGGCGTCTGTGTCGAAAAACAAACGACCTTCAAGAGTGTGGATAAACGGTCTGATTGGATGATTCTGGTCTTCGTCAAAAACCTTGTCAAACCCATCTTCCATGCCTGGTTTGTATTGAGTTGCTTCAACCGCGATCGGTTTCTTCGTATATTTCCCCATTCTATTCACTCCCTAATAAAATTAGACTTTTAACGACCTGTTACAGCTTTAAGGATAACGACTAATAGCATAAACCCTAGTGTAAAAATTGCTGCTAGAGCGAATACCGCCCAAGGAATCCATAGCGGAGATAACACCCACACCCAACTCCATTCGATCACGTTCTCAACCTTTAGGATAATGAACAGGATGGCAAGTGGGATGCAAAAGCTACCGCATCCAATCTTGATTGTTTTTGTATTGTTGCCCATCTGATTCTCCTTTAAATTCATAATTTTATTGGTTGATTACATCGATTTCGACTTCTTCCAAAAATATAATTTCGTCCGCCCCTTTATAACGGTTAATACGCACTGTGTGATGCACACCCTCGAAAGATTGCCCAGCTTCGATTTCATCAATCAAAATCCCGGCAGTTAACACACGACCCGAATTTTCGTTGTACAAAAAAGTATCTTCATGCAGTTCGGATAATTTTTTCATTTCATCCACTCCCCTATAAAATTTATCTTTGATTACCCTTTGATCAGCGAAACTCGAAAGTAGCCGGACGTTAGATTTTCGGTTTCGTACTTTTTACAGATCTTGTCTAAGAAATCTGTAACTCTATTAACGAGATACCCTTCTACGATTGCGGCTCCCGAATCACAGATTTGATCGACATACTTCTCAACAAAATCTCGTTCCTCTTCGGCGCGATCCTCTGGACGAATAACTCGTAAGCTGAGAATGTTTTGAGTAGGAATCATAAGGCGCAAGCTGTCTTTTGAGACATCGTTGTACAACAATGTGAAGCTGCCACTCTTATCCCACGCTTTAAATCTTTCCGTTCCAGGAACACCATTCGCATTCAGATATTCAACTACGATTTCGTTTTCCATCATCGATCATCTCCTTAATCTTTACATAGTCATTCGCAACGAACTTCAGTCGTTCTAACTCTAGGAAAGCTTTGCGTGTCGTGGCATTACCGTAAATTCTACGGAGCGTCACAACGTCTTCCGACTCAGTGTTCGTCTTTTTATACGTTGTCATAGATCCAGTCTTCTTTTGTAGATTTAATTTTCGACACATTTTTAACTCGAATATGCTCAATAACGACATATTCACCCTCGTTATCTTTTTGTTTCGTGTAACGTCGTCCTGGAATACTATTTTTGATATCGTATTCTGATTTAGCGATAATTGAGCGATGATCCTCGTAAGACACGTAAAGCGTTGGGTTTTCAGAGGTATGCAAATAGAGTTCTCGTATTTCGCGAATTGTGATTTTTTCGCTCTTTAAGCTCTTAGATTTTACAATCTGATCGATAAAAAGTTTATTCAAATCTAAGTCCTTAGCATCTCGAATCAAAATATCAATATGATTGAATTTCGATTCGCCATTTTCTTGATAAAAGTAAGAAGCTCGCATCTTCTTTATCTTGTTTTGTGTGTTTAATATCATCGCTCTTTATCCCTCCTAATAAAATAGTCGTTTTCTTGGATATTTCGGCCGAAACTATGTAATTATTTAATTATATACTTTTTTATTTAGATGGAGTTCATTGCAGATACATCCGCTTGACTTCTACCTCGACGATATCTAACTCTTCCTCGATCATGTCGAGCAGCGACCACATCGTCGCCAGGTTCTCACCGCTCTTCTCGAGCATCGATAGTTCGGCCAACGTGTTCACACGCTCACCGACACGACGGATCTTGTTGTGTGTACGGAGTTTCTGCGTCTTTTCTGCTTCAGACTTCTTGTTCGCCAACCCCATGTGGTGTTCGAGAACCTTTTGCTGAAGATCAACCTTCTCTTCTTCGTGTATCTTCATATAAATTCCACCTTTCTTAACTCGTATCTTCATTATACCGAACCGAAATCAAAAAGTAAATAGATAAATACTTTTTGATTTAGACATTTTTAAGGCTCAATATGTTGAGCAATCCGTCCTTGTTCGACACCAGCCAGTCCGTCTTTACATGCCCTTGTTCTTGGAAATAAGACCAAAGATAGTTCATGACCGGATAAACCTCTTTGTCAGAGAAATTCTTCTTCACATCGATCTCCAGAAAGTGATGGTAAGAGCGCTCGTACTCCTCTTTGTCTACCTTGTTGATCTTGTATGTATCGAGAATCGAACTGGATTCTGCCACCAGACGCTCGTTTCCTGCTTCTCCACGATATGTCTTCGCGTGTTTTTCGCTCACATGGATACTATGATCATTGTATTGCTGCGCTACCCATGTGATATACCCCATGTAGAACTCTTTTTTTACCGTTTCCATAAAAATCATCTCCTAAAATTTAGACGAGGATTTCTCCCCGTCTGATTATGTATTATTTGAACGAGTCGAACACGCATGGTTTAGCTTCCAGAATTTCCTTTAGGTGTTCGTGAGCATTTTCGGCGTCGATATCGACACCCGTAAATTCTAGGATCTCGTTCTTTACGTCGTCAGGAATCATATCTAGCAACGCTTTCCCATATCCTAGATTATGAACCATTGCGCTATATGTACGTGGGTAGTATGTACGCATCCACTGAAGATATCCGTATTTAACCGGAATCGGACACATCTGGCAGCCAACGCGAGGGGTGAATACTTTGTAGCCAAGCTTAGATAGAACGTTAGCTTGTTCCCGGTTTACTGTTTGGATCTGCTGATCCATCAGTTTATCGTAATCGATCCCAACTTCCTTAATCTTCTTCTGGAACATTACCGTCTTCGTAATATCGGTAGGATATTTTTGGATTAAGTTATTGTGATACAAGCCTACATGCGGAACATCGTAATGTTTTACGTAATCCCAAATATCATCATCTGTCATCCAAAGGATAGGACGCAACATCATCGTTCCATTCCATGTACCGCTCGAGTAGAAGTATTCTCCGTCTCGCAACGATGCTAACTTACGTTGGTTCGATTCGTCTGCTCGCAACCCTACCATGATTAGATCCCAATTGTTCTCTTTTGTTGCTCGTTTCATCGGTTCATGCTTCAACGTGTTGCAACAACGTTCGCTCAACGGCATTCCTTCTTTTCGAGATCCCTTCCGGGCGGTAAAATACGAAGAATCAATACCGCCATTGTCGTCGATGATTTTCTTAAGAGGCTTTTTGGGCTTTGTGATCGTGATGTTTAAATCCCAAGCCTCAATCATCGTTTCTGCAAATGCGCGAACCTCTGGAAACTCATTAAGCGTGTTGTTCCAAACAACTTCAACCTCGTTAGGTTCTCTGCCTAGTTCAATAAGCGCTTTTCGAGTGAGGTATAACACCATCATCGAGTCGATCCCGAAGCTACAAGATACGACCGGCTTCTTTGATCGTTGGATAGACATTTTGATCAAATCGATCGCCCAACGCTCTTTAGTAAAGATATCTACTTCTTTGTGAGATCGATAGTGAGCATATCTTACGTCTTTCTCGGCGCGAGTCTGATGCCACATCTTCTTCATCTTCAACTTTCCGCCCTTATACATACGTTCTTCTTCTGTGAAATGCGGTTGAACTTGCTCGTTATATAGATCAACAATATTCATTTTGTTCCCTCGCTTTTGTTTTATGTGTTTTTAAGATCAACCAAAACGACTAACTCTCGTTTGTATCCGTTGCCGTAAACGATCACTTCGCCTTTATTTTCTTCAAAATTAACCAAAGAATACGTCTCATATAATGCTTTATTTTTTGATTTCAATAAAGAATCATATGCTTTTCTGGAACTAGCAGAAGACGAGTCGTATTCAGCCTCAGCCAACTCCTCTTCTGCGTGTAATAGTTTCGCTCGCCAGATGGCTGCCACCGCTTCCTCGTGGATATGCGCCGGAACCACCTTGATCCGCTTGAAACCGGCAAACTCGTGCGGTTCGAAGCTTTTCTGGACGAACGTAAACCCGTCTTCGTCAACAACCTCGGTCAACACCTCGACACGTCGTTTCTTCAAGTCTTTGAAGAACTCTACGATCACCGCTGCTTCTCCGTCGATCTCGAAGCGTCCACCTAGCTTCAACGTCTGTTGGACGCCATCGTGTGTGAATTTTAGCTCGTTTTGCATATTAATCCGTCCTTTAGATGCAAGATTTTTTGATTAGAACTTCCTCTGTACTGAATCAACGGGCATTTCAGACTTTCTACGAAGCGTCCGTCCACGAGCGCATTGATGGAAGCTAGGATAGAATCGACGTCCTGAGACCCCATATTCTTCAACTCGTCGAACGTATACCCCGTGTACACCCATATATCGTAGTCTCGCTCCCTCAACTCTTTGACCAGTCCTGAGAGTGCGTTCGATTGAAAGAATGGGTCTCCGCCCGATATCGTCACCTTTTTGTGTCCGGCGTATTCAAGTCTCTCGACGATTTCGTTAATATCCATCTCCTCGCCGTTATTGATGTTCCACGACTTCGGATTATGACACCCCCGACAGAAATGAGGACATCCTGCCGTGAACACGACAGAACGAACCCCTTCCCCGTCAGCGACGGAATCAAATTTGATGTCCATGATTCTCATACATGTTTCACTCGATCACGCTCCTCGGCTTCCTTACCACCGTTCCAACGTCCCATGTCGCCCACAAGATACCCTGTGATGCGCCGAATGCGCTTGATGTCCTTGCTTCCGCACTTCGGACACTCGTCGTAGATAGTTGTCGTGAGACGACATTCATTACATTTGTCCACAGGGATGTTGATCGCGCCGTATCCGATGTTGTTCTCGGCCATACAGTATACGATATCTTTCATCGCCTCGATATTTCCTGAAGGCATTTCTCCGATCTCGACATAGGAGATGTGTCCGGCCAAACAGAGCTCATGGAACTTTCCTTCGACCTCTAACTTCTTGCGGTACGGGATGCTGTGCCACACCGGGATGTGGAACGAGTTCGTGAAGTAGTCGCGATCTGTCACGCCCTCTACGACACCGTGTAGGGCGACCGTCTTCTTGAGCGCTTTCCCGGCGAATGATTCGGCAGGGGTGGCGATCACCGCATAGTTAAGCGATAACGCTTCGCGATATTTGTCTGTGACCGATTTCATCACTTCGATCGTATGTAGTGCTTTTTCTAACACCTCTTCGTCCTGGGCGTGATGTTTGCCAAAGAGTCTCATCATCGCCTCTGCCAGTCCGACGAACCCGACACTCAGAGTCCCATGTTTTAAGGCGTCTTCGAGATTTCGGCTCTCTTTTACGTCCTCAGCACCAACCATCGTCTGTTGGTCATAGATAAACCCAAAGTTTTCGGGAGATCGTTTGATTTGATACCGATAGCGGTCATGCAATTGTTCGCAAGCGATTGTTGTAAAAGTCTCGACGTTATCGATAAATTCATCAAAGTTCTCTGACTCTAAGGCAAGCAACGGTAGGTTGATCGAAGTGAATGAGAGATTCCCTCGTCCGATTGCGCGAGCTTCACCATTTACATTTTCAAGTGTTCTAGTACGGCAGTTATGAGAGACTAGGTCGTTTACATCAAACCGATCGCTATCCGTCTCAAGATCAAAGCTGAATTTACCTCGATATCCAAAGTTATCTTTAGCCGTAAGTTTTACTGTCTTACGTTTGTCACTAGAGAACTTTGAAATATAGAATTCGTCAGACACATTGATATCGCTCACAAAAGTTCTGCCTTTGCCAACGATGTCGAAAGGATGATCTTCGGTAGCATAGATGCTAATTCCGTTTGAGAAAGTTAGTTTGAACCAGTTTGCTTGATCGGGGTTCTTAATAACCTTCAAGACCTTCACGAAGCGTCCTGCAATAGAATCGAAGACGAGTTGATCTTTTGGTTCGATATAACAAGATTGAGCTTGCCATTTAGCGCCCTCGGTTACTTCTAAAACATTAAATAGCGTTTCGATGCTCACTCTTCCTTTGTCTGTAACAATCTCCGAACTTCCATCCACACAGCCCATCGATGCAGCCCATGTCTCGGGTCTATCTGCGTCGTAATGACGGCCATTGAAACTCGCATCCAGGAACACGTAGTTCGGGAAGAAACGTTCTGCCGTCACCGACAACGACTCTTCGAACAAATCATAGTTTGGGTCTCCCTTATACATATTCACACCTTTTTTAAGCTGGAAAATCATGATTGGAAAGATTGGTTGTTCGCCTTTTCCTAAACCATTCTTCATCGCACGTAACAAGGCGAAGGAAATCGCTCTTTCTTCATCTTTAGTTCCCAAGCCAAAGTTAATAGAACTAAACACCGTTTGCCCTCCGCCTCGAGATGTCATTGAGTTCATATTATGAACAAATGCTTCGGCAGCCTGATAAGTTTCGTCGATCGTCTTTGCTTTAGCCAAGCTAAGTGCTTCGTGTTTATATAAACCTGCATCAACGAACCACTTATAATGTTTGTCGAACGTCTTTGTGACATACGGTGCTAAATCTACGTCTAATGCGCTCATAGCTTGCCCGCCATGCTGCATGTTTTGGTGGATCTGGAAGATAACCGCAACCAACGCAAAGGCCGATGTGATGTTCCCTGGCTCTCGCATGAAGCTGTCCTTCACCGAAAATCCGTCCTTCAATAATTTACCGACAGGAATCTGAAGACATGTCGTCGTTCCTGTCGGATAGTAATCAAGGTCATGAATATGTAGATATCCCATACGATGTAATTCAGCCACGTCTTTATCGACAAGCTTCTCGAGCGCATACTCTTGCCCGACGCTCCCTGCCATGATCGCCATGATCCCCTGTGGTTCTGATCCGCTCACGTTCGCATTCTCGTTCGTTACGTCTTTGTCAGCTTGGTTGATGATTCTATCGATCGCTTCAAACAAATAAAACATCTCCTATACTTTTTTATTTAGACGGCGTTTCAATCAAACACTTGCGGTCGGATTGTCTCGCTTTGGCATCTCTTTTTGAATCATATGTAAGACTTCTCGCGTCAGATTTGTCAGATACTCACGCTCTTTATGGTCTCTGGCCAACTTTCTGCCTCTAAATTCCGTCAAACAGACCACTTTTGTCATCATAATCCCTCCCAAAATAGATATTTTATTGCACAACCTTATTGTAGCACACATGATAATAAGCAACAATACTTTTTTAATTCATTCTTGTGACAAAAAAGAGACCATTTAGGTCTCAGTTTTTAAGGATGAATTCATTCACATCTTCAAAATATTCTATACGATCTGTCGACGCCAACCCATCTTTACGAGCATCGCTAGAGATTTTCATTAATTCTTCTAGTTTAGAGAAATCTTCGTTCTCGATCGCATCTTCGTACTCTTCTGTGATCAAATCTGCGATTCCGATTTCTTTGATCAATGATTCGTGTAGGGTCTTATATTCAGATGGAACCTTGTTATTTTTGTTGAAGATATAGATCTTTCCCTGGAGTTCTGTGTAGAGCTCGACGTAAGACATTGCTAGTTCGTATTGATTCAGTTTGTCGTCAGAACCTAAAATGAAAGCATATGTTAAATCTAGAGTCTTTAATTCTTCGTTGAATTTATTATACTCGATCACATACTCTATCAGTTCGCGGTCATCAGCCTCAAATGTCTCAAACTTACCATATCGATCCGCTGGTATTTCGGAGCTCGCAGAGCCAGAAATCATTGTATAACCAATCCCTGCCCCAACAATAATCAAAATACCTAGAATAACTAGCATTTTTTTCATATAAAAACTCTCCCTTGTTAATATTTGACTTAATTATATCATCAAAGGGAGAGTGTGTATATATCTATTAAAATACTTTTGTAATTGATTAAGTAATCAAATGAAAGTTTTATAACCCTCTTGACTTCATATCTTCAAACAACTCTGATTCGCGTTTAACCATATTTTCATACTGCTCGAACATTTCATCTACGTGAACCGCTCGATAGCTCGACATTTTCCCCTTGAACATTTGCTCCTCGGTTACACCATACAAGTACGCAGTTTTCATCATTCGACGATGCTTATCAAGCGCGTACCCGTTAGACTTCATTTGATCAACGTGTCCAATTACTCTCGACTCCCCAAATCTGCCGAATGTATCATGGAGAAGCGTTTGATCGAACTTTTCTGTATGATAGTCGTACCAAAGCCATAAGATTCGAACGATCCTTTCTTTGCGAGACAGAATCGGAGTGTCTAAGAATTTTTCGCTTAAATCTTTGCGTTTTTCAAACCAATCTACAAACACTTTAGAAGGTTGCTCAGACTCTTTTACCGATAATTCTCGTTCACGACACAACACCTCAGACACCTTCAAGATCCGCTCCTCAACCATCTCTTTCGGAATCGGTTGTCCGAATGGCAAACCCCAATCCTGATCGACTCCCACGTTAATCTGATTGCGTAGACGGCTTGGCTCACTATGAATGTGGCCGTGAATGTTAAACAAGTTTGGACGCTCCCCGATGTCCATCGGATAATGTGTCACGAACACCACAACGCCGTGAGTCTTGATCTTCGTCATGTAAGGCATTACTTCGACGCCAGCTTCGCTTTCGAGCTTCTTGAGTAAATTACCGTGATCATGATTGCCCGGCCATAATCGAAGATTTCCGTTTAGCTGCTTAACACACTCAACGATTTTTGCTTGAGCTCCGATACCAACGTCTCCGATAATGTTGACGACATCTTCGTTTGTCACGACAGCGTTCCAGTTTTCGATAATCGTCTCGTTCATCAGTTCGATGTTATCGATAAACTGAGTACGTGTTGATTCGAACTTTGGGATGTTCTTATGGCAGAAATGTAGGTCTGCTGTAAAGTATTCCATATGTATCAATCCTCCTCTTCGTCCATTAGGCGATTTTCTTCTCGTACTTTTTTCATTAGTTTTAGGAGGTCAGAAATTTGGTCTTCAACTTCTTCCATAGCGTCATCGTCATAGAAGCATTCTCCGTGTTCGATAGCAGCAGAAATGTCTTCAATCTTTTCGATTGCTTTAAACTTCAATGTAGGCTTTAGCGTAAACTTAAATGTGTTCATATGTATCAATCCTCCTATTGTTTGACCATATACCCCTTCAAAGAAACCATCTTCAATCTCTTATGGTCGATTTTCGCTTTTACTGAGATTCTCGAACCCTTACTGTTAAGAGCCATGATGTCGCATAGCTTTCTAGCTACGCTGTCAGGACAATCGATTGGAATTTTTACCCCGTCCTCCTCCACAACCACTCGATAATACCCGCCGTAAATGCTCGGCATATATTCGGCCTTCGACACCTCGTATGTAGAATATTCTATAAAAATTCCTTTAAACGACCAGAAAGTCTTTCCGATTAAACTTCCCGTCAACTCGAAATCGCAAAATATGAAGTCGAAAGACAAAAACAAAAATAGAGATAAAGCGACTAAAAATATTGCAACCCCCATAAAGATTTCTCCTCTCTCTAATCAAATCTAAATTTTATTCCATCCAAAATGATGCTTGATCTACAATATTTTTATATTTTTCTTCAAAGTCATCAAAATCTCTGTTGTAGAATATAGACGCATCCACCACCGTACCTCCGCCATAACGGTAGTCGACATAAAACTCAATTTCCTGATCATCCAAATCCACTTCGATTTTGACGTCGTATTGCTCGCTCTGAGCAAAGAATTCCATGTCATTTTGATTGACTTCGTTATATGGCTTAAAGCCTTCTTCGGTTAAGTAATTTTTAATCTGTTGCTTAAGATTGACACCAAACTTTTCTCTAATATAACTCATCTTCATTCCTCCTATAAATCTAAACTTTTATTATCTGTTCGCGAATACTAGTTGATTAAGATAATCTTCGTCTGGCAGGATGCTACCAGGGTCTCCGCCTTCGATCATCAACGTCATCTTTCCTGCGATCTGAAAATAGTCTACGCGTAAAGCGTTAGGAGTTTTGTTCAGGATGTCGTCTTCAGAAAACCCATCTTGCAAATAGACAGGAAATACAAGTCGTTCTATATGTGTTTTAGCGTCCGATACGAGTACGTAGTTTGTTGGATTGTCTAGTTCTTTACCTGTAACACTCGAACACAAAAGTTCGTCAAACTTGTAAATTCTCGCCGTTGGCAGCGTTTCAATCAGTTCAAAATTCACTCAAAATCATCTCCCTTATAAAAATTTACTTTCCTCGGATTCAACCTCGTTTTATAATTTTTCCGTCCAAAAACTCATACATCACACTTTCTTTCCACGCTTCGTACAGATATTCGATGTGATCAGATGACTCAATAATCTTGCACAAAACGTCTTCGAAGAACTTTTCGATTTCATTGTTTTCGTTCTTTAAACTACACTGGAACGACCATAGGCCAGTATTTAAATCTATATGGCGTTCAAAACCGTCGGTCGCTTTATACATAGGATATTTGCTTGCGCCAAATCCTGTAATCGGCTCTTCCCAATCATCCGGGAGGTACGCTGCGATCGCTCCTCTCGGGATAAATTCTGCTCTATAAAGTCGTGCGTATTCATTCAAGAACGGATATTTATCTACAAAATCAAACCAAGAGCCATCCTGGTTAATCTCTTTAATCATATTTCGGTACTCTTCTTTTACCGTCACTTTTACCCGAAGGCCAGTATAATTGCCCATTGTTGACACCCTCTTCTTCTTATTTGGTATGTAGGTCGAAAATCGGCCATTAATCCTAATCAAATCAAACTTTTATTGGTTCGACCGTGATATCCTCCCTGAAATGATTTCTGATGTCTTGATCAGACAAAAAGAGGATTCCTGAATCTCTTGCTTTTTTCCACGGCGGTTCAGATTGAGTTTGGCTAACCAGGTCAAAGGTTGGTTGATTCTTTAGTTGACCCCAAACAACTTTGATGGTTTCACGTTCGTCGACACTCAGACTTTTCTCATAGTGCTCCCAATTTCTATATTTGTCGCGACATTTGAGTTGCTTTAAATTGGGCAAATCGTTTTGACAAGTGTGTCGCAACTTATAGTAAATCGTTCGAATTACCGGCCCATATTCCCACGCTTCGAAGACATTGTCGCTTATCAGTCGCTCGTTATCCCAACGATAATGTCCTCCGTGACAGTAGTACAAGAGTTTTTGCAGTTTAAGGTTGCTTAAAGTGTTATAATCCCCGCGCTTTATCGCATCTACGTCTCTTAAATAGACCAGAAACATTGCCACATCTATCGCTCTAGCCATAGAATATCTCCCTAATAAAATTTACTTTTTCTCGGTCAAATATTTGTTTGATCGAGGTTTAATTCTGCCTTGATGTCCTCTAAAAGACAATATCCATCGCAGTCAGCGCCGTCGTAGCGCACTGTTTCGGTTAGTAGGTCGAGGACAATGAAGGAATTATCTTGTTTCTCTAGCAACTGCATACAGGCAACTAATAATTCCGTCTTTCTATCAGTCATAGGAACCGCTCCTTTTATTGAATTGTTTCTACATATGGCTTAAACGTATATTTTACCAAAAAGACAGTTTCGCAATGTTCACATTCCATTTCAAAACTACCCTCCATCTCTCCGGCTTCTACTAGATCATAAATCATATCTTCTTGAAACTTCTGGCACTTCGGGCATTGTACTCGCGATGTTTGTTTCACTTACTTTGCCACCTCCTATAAAGTCACTTTTTCTCGGATAATTTAAGTCTTTCTAGAAACATCTTATACTCATCTATACCATATTGTTCATCAGCGAATTCATACTTTGCTAAAGCGGACACTTCAATACCAAGATCATCTGCCAATTCTTCTTGCGACATGTTTCGTTTTACTCGGATATTAATAATTTCAAGAGACAACGGATAAATATCGAGCCGTGTCTTCCGTTTTAACTGCGGTGACAACTCAATCAAATAATCAACCACTCTCACTTTATCACCCCTATAAATGTCACTTTTTATTTTACAAACTCATACTCGCCGTCTTTAATGACGATTCCACCACATGTTGGAATAACAACATCTGCACCTTTAAGTTTAAAAGAAGGCCATATCGTTCCAATCAACCTTTTGACCAGGGGGTCGTTTTTAGTCGTCTCAGTCTTAATAATCAAAACTCTTCTCCCCATTGAATTCACCTCCTATAAAAGTTAGTTTTTATAAAGCGCCAACCCTCCGTCAGCGCCCGTCACACCTATTTTAAGCCACGACGACCCATTTCTGTTTTGATAATTTGTAACGCGAAATCATACGCCGCTCCGCGTCCGCTTTCGTAGTGTTCGTCATGCTCGAAAATTGCGGAATTAAACGCAGCTTCCGCTTTCTCCATTTCTTCTTCCAACCGCTTCCGTACTGCCTCAATAACTTCCGCTTCTAATGACATTTTTTAGCCTCCTAAAACTCCTAATTTATGAGATTGCCGTAAAAAAATCGAGCGTAGCAGCTATAAACAAAGCGATTCCTGGTAAACCCGTTAATAATAAAAGTGACCCAGAGAGAACCCGATCCCAAAACCCCGTCCAACTCAAGAAGTCGTCCATCATAATATATGCCAGAAACAAAAACATAGCTGCAAGAAACATAGTCATTACGATTTCAAAATAAACCATTTCAATTCCTCCTCTGTGTGATAAAACGTCAATTTGATTAGATATGTACTTCTTACTTCCTAATTTGATTCTATACTTTTTTAATTAGATATACAACACTTTTCTTTATTTATTTTTAATCATACAAAAGGCCGCCTATTGGCAGCCTGTCTGATCATAGTCCGAAGAAGCTTTTCGTGAACTGTTCGAGCGTATCTCCGCTCTGATCTTTGATGAAATACCCGTACACAGCATCGATAGCTCTGTCATCTAGAGCTTCTTCTTTAGTTTTGCTGGCGCTGCCAAGCGAGATCATCGCTCTCCTGAATCATACGCCGAATTTCGTCTTTCATATACGACTCTTTATCCGCCACCTTCATCGTCATCGCTCCTCTGTATTTTTATGTTTTCAATATACTCGAATCAATCTACTCACACAACCGTCAAATTATTGATAATTGTATCTTTGCCTAATCTCGTCCAGGTGCTATCGGGTAACGCATCGACTCTCCAATAGACCGCTGTGTTTGCTCTTCTTTCTGCTTTCTCGAAGTCTCCTGTGACCTCGCTGTACTGAAACGTCTGACCCTTCTCGTTCTTATAGTGGACGTAGGGCTCGAGCATCATACAGAAAGCGGCCTGAGTGGTTTCTAACAATATGTAATCCTCTACCGACGGGAAGGCCACCGAACGACCGTCTATACGTATCGCGCCGTCACAAGTAGGGAGTTTGATCGTCTCCCCTTTTAATATCCTTGTGCGCCACATAATAGCCTGTATAAACGGACATTCTTTTGACTCGACCTGTTTGCCGTTCTTAAGTGTTACTACTAGCTTCGGCATATGCCACCTCATGTTTCGTAATGGACAACGTGTACTTCTAGACCCTTCTTCTTTGCGAGATTGATCATGTGCATTGTTCCACGGCTCTGTTGATCCCAAAATGCGATCAACATATCTCCGTAGTCAGCCATCTCGCTATTACGTATGTATCCAGCTTGCTTGCCTATGTCCCAATTCGCCGGAAAGCGTTTAACCGAACACCTCATATCTTTAGCAAATCGTTCTCCTAGTACGTCCGCTCCCCTGGCTGCTCCTGACACTATCTCAACCTCAGAACGCTTAAATCGACCTCTTAGGATGCCAGAGATGGATTTTTTAAGCAGCTCGTAGTCGTCAAACTCACGTCCGCCAGCCACAACAACTTTAAATTTCTCCATGATTCCTCCGTTAAAAACTAGATTTTCTCGGACTCTTCTTATTTCTTAAACGGCTCAATGAATTGCCAATAGATGTAGAAAGTCACTAAAAACAAAACTATTAGCGCAAATATTGCTCCTGCCGCCCACATCAAAAAGACAACCACTTTCCACGCGTAGATCGTAACGAGCACCACAATGGTCATCGCAACGCTGACGACAGCGAGACAGGATAATATCATTAAGACAAATTGTCCTACACCTAGCAGCGATATTTTTAGCCGCTCTTTAAACAACTTCATTTTTAACCTCTTTGATTTTTGATTTCATTTTTTCTTCACTGTAAGCCGCATAGCCATCTACAATCGACTTGGCTAAATCGATAATAATTTCTGCCTTTTCCTCAAAAACCTTCTTCGAGAAGCTCCATGAAGAAAAATTACAGAAATGATCGTTTAATAACTCGTCCATTTCTTTTTGCTTGTTCTTATAGATATATGTAGCAAAACTGTCGCTATGCCCGTGATTGATAAACATATTTGTATATCCTAGCGCCTCAAACTCTCTACCATTTGTCGATAGGTCGTAACTATCAATAGCTTGCATAAATCGTGCCATATAAACTCCTAAGTTTTTTACTCGGTTTTTCCGTCGGTTCATTTCTTCTCTAAATTCATCTTTCGAACGATCTGCTTCTGTACGCTCTTGTGCTGGTGGCTCATCTACGACATAGTATTGTTCTTTTTTAGGAAAAACAGAACGACCAACTAAGATTCCGACCGATAAACCAATGATCAATACTGCTAAAATGATATAAATTACTGTTAATTCCATCGTTGTCCCTCCGATAAATTTATCTTTTTATTTACTTAAAACTCAAAGCGCCCATCAAAAAACTCTTCGCATGATCGAGTATGACGTACCGATGTAATGTCGTAACCGCCTACTTCGACAAAAGGATGATAGTTTACTGCCAACTCAGAACCCCCGTTCTGATTAAGTACGCTGAAGTGGCTAATCCGATAAACTCCTTTAGTCTTTACGTGTCGAACAAGTTTTCCGGCGTGTAATTCATCCATTCTGCCTAGCTCGTCCATCAACCCTTGAACACTCATTTTGTCTTCGATAATATACTTTTTCATCTAAATCGCCCCTTAATATTTTTGTTTTTCCGGTATTACGCCCCGTACTCCGCCTCGAGGATCTTTCATGTCTCCTTCAAATCTCGGGATGATATGGACATGACAGTGTGGTACAGTTTGTCCTGCGACTGAACCCACATTGAATCCTACGTTAAACGAACTTGTCCCAAACTCTGTTTCTAATTCTTTTTTGACTAGATCAACCAACTTCCAAATCTTCACCTTTTCTCCTTCGGTTAAATCGAAGTAGGTTTCAGCGTGTCGCACAGGAATGATTAAGCTGTGTCCAGGCGACACCGGATATTGATCTCTGATCACACGAAACAGGTCGTCTTGATATTTGTTCTCTTTGATCTCGCAAAATGGACAGTTCATAACTTGCCCATTAATACGTTATAGCAATACGAAACCAGTTTAACCTGAGCTTCTACATCGTCGAGTGCGTGATGTTCGGTAAGACGATCGTCTTTCAAGCGTTCTTTGATACTTACCTCAGTAACACCCATCTTCTCCGCAGCCAAATGCAAAATCGTCCGAACGTCGCGGTCATTCTTATATTTGATTGGATATTCATATCCACGTCCAATCATCTGCTCTCGCAGGAATCGGTTGTCGAAAATCACGCCATTCCCCCACAGTAACACGTCGTCATATAGTGTTCCTTGAATGTAATCGATCCAGTCTTTGAATTCGAGCAAGATATCGTCTGAAACCTTGCCACCCTTTTTAGCCAGCAGATCTCGCAAAAGCAACGGGTTGGTTTCTAGCCACCATAACAATGTACTTGGATTGATTGTGGCCGATTTAACTTCATCAATGTTTTGAATTACGTTGAAGTTCTCGCGGATCTCACCTGTTTTAATATCGAACTTTGATGCTGCAATCTGAAAGATTAAAGTGTCTGACTCCGTACCTAAAGTTTCGATATCTAGCATTACATGTACTTGTCCTCGTTTTTTCGTTCCCATCTTCATCTTCCTCCTAAAATCATCGTTTTATAATACGTCTTGCGGTGTTTTATACTTAATCACCAGCACACCTCTATCATCGGCAAAATGAGGAAATTCCTCTCGGATACCGTATAATTTTGCCGTTTCTTCATGTATCTTGTACCTCACCTGAGGCATAGAAAGTCCGGTGTACGGAATCATCACAGCTCCACATACAAACTCAACAGGAATACTGTCGTCTTTGTACTCCACAATTCCAGAAAGAACCTTATCGAGATCTTCGTCGCTCAAGTGTTTGTATGTGTCTTTAAACCAACACAATAATGCGGGTGACACATATTTCTTCTTCTTAAACAAATCAGCATGATTTTTAGCAGACTCAGGAACGTCCTCGATATTAATACACTTCTTCAGAATATCCTCAAGCTCAATGTCATCCAGGTATCCAACGTGATTACTTGTCACTTTCTCATCCTTTTCGTAAGGCAAAGTAACCACGGACATCGTCTCTAGCTCAAACCCGACCTTGTACCAGTGTTTGCATTCATCGGTCTCGTAAGCCGCTACCCATGTGTCAGGGTTGTCGATCATTGCTTGCTGCGCGTTAAATGGCTTTTTAAGATACCAGTCTTCAAGAAGAAGTAAAGAGAGAGACGTCGTATCTTCGTGCGCCGTATACTGATTATAAAACCATACGGTTCCGTGTTCTTTGTCAAACTCAAATCTGTTGCCGTGACGATCGTAGATAGGATTTCCATCCAAGAGAGCGTGAATACCCTTGATACCACTAACTTTTTCGTGTTTTCTCAAATCGATCATATGTATTCCTCCTAAAAATTGGTGATGCTACATGTTTATAGTAACACACAACACCACCAAATAATAATACTTTTTTAATTAGATATTAAATTCTTATATGTTTCGGTTTTATCTTTTCAATGTGACACGTTGGGATGTACATATTCACCACTTCTTTGTCGGTTTCAGGATCTAGCTTGTAGAGAACCGTATAGTTTTCGTCTTGCTCCCATTTCGCATAAAGACTATGCCCGCTGTCCTTGAACCACACCTCAAACACCTGCATATCTCTCACGTCCAATCAAATTATTCTTTTATTTGCTTAGCAGTTTAGAATTATCTTTTTTAATCTTTTCTCGCACATCCATCAATATTATTCCGAGTCTATTTTCCCCTTCTCCAGCGCAAACTCCCCAACATTTATCGTTCCATGTGTTTCCTTCGACTAAATAGCTGTCACCAGTATTAAGGAGAAGTCGCTTTAACTTATCGTTTCCTCGAAATTTACGAAGAACTACCTTTCGCATTGCTTCGTCTTTGTAGCTTTCCCAATCGTTTCTGAGCTTGACTCTCCTTCCTAATCTTTTTGCCTCATTGGGCTGAAGGTTGTAAAACTCTTCTGCCCTAGACGGATCTTTCATAGCTTGAAAAGCAGCTTCTCCATTAAGAAATCGCTGGCCTGTTTTGAAATTAATTTTGCTATTGTAAAAGTTGCTCAGGAAGTAAAACTCCTCTGCGAACACCCCAATCACGTCTCCAGATATTCCTTTCCTTCTGGCATACTCTTCGCTCATTCTCTGTGTAAGTAGATTTTTTGAATTCACGTTCATCTTCCTTCCGCTAAAAGTGAGATTTTATTCGTCTAATTGTCCATATTGCCTTCGAGATAATATTTGAAAAACCCGACTTCTATGTAGGGATACATCCGTACTCCGTTCACGATTTTACTGTTTAGAAACATATCGTCTGTCAGTTCGACTTCAAGCTGATCTTCATATTCCCACAGGATTGTTCTGGTATCGTTTTGCAAGAATTTTCATCTCCAATCAAATCGTAATTTTATTCACTTACATACTCTTTATATACGATCATAATGACTTCGCTTTCGTCGTTGGCAGCCATCTTTATATCAATTACGTCCATATGAGAATTCTCTTTAAGCCATCGATTGATTCCGGGCTCAGTATCCACGTAAACTTGCGTGATCTCACTCATCAATCTCCCAACCCCTCAAAACATACTTTTCTCCGGCTTCGTACTGATCATTTAACACAATCGATGTCGCGTACCAAACGGCCTCTTTGTACGTTAACCCTTGTTCGAGAAATTGTTCGGTAAGATCGTCGATACCTTCTTTTAGTTTCGCTTGGGCTTCGTCGTAACCAGGAATAGATCGTAACTTTTCCATTAGGTCTTCGTGAGTCTTTTTGCTCATCAGATTAGCTCCTTATTGTTGAAATTCTATACGGAGAAACGTTTTTGAACACGTCCAAACCTTGTTCGTACTTCTCCTTCTTTCTCTAATCTTTTGTAATCAAGTTTCTCGTGATATTTAATTTGCAAATGATCTTTGGCGAAGTCGTCTAATTCGTAAAGTTCGATAATCTTCGTTTTTGCATCTTCTTTACATTTAGCTAAAACCAACCCACCGCTACCTTCGAAATCAATATGCCACTCATAAATAGTCATCAGATCAACTCCTTTTCACCGTCATATAGTTCGTAATCATCTTCAACTAGATCCAGGTATTCTGAATTGTTTTCGCTGCCGTACTGCTTATGCCAAGCTTCTACCATTTCAGTTCCGTAATACTCGTTAACATTCTCTGCAACAACCGTCTCTTTGTAATAATCTAATCCAAAGTTGCTTCGCGTAACAATCTTCATCTTCATCATCCTTCCATTCAAATCAGAGTTTTATTCCTTTCATTTGAACAACGTAGAACACTATGTTAGCTTCGGATTCCCACCAGCTCTCGAGTATCTTATACCCGAGTTGTGCAATAGCGGATTCAAATCCGTATTTCTGCTCGTCACTACATTTTAATATGACACGTTCCATTCTTCCTCTCATTCTTACAACCGCTCAGGCTTTACGCCCGTCAGTTCTTCAAACCCGTCGTACACGTAATCTTTATACGTCTTATGTAGTCGCCGCGCTGACCATAACACCCATCTCCGCAATTCTTCGTTCTCGTGCTCTAGATCGCAGATTTCACAACTTCGTCGAAGAACGTGGTGCTTACACACACCTCGAGCAACATCTTGTTCAGTTAGTTCGGACATCGTTTTCGCCTCCTAAAATTCATCTTTTATTGGTTACTACTCTCTTCTTCGTCTTTCTTTTGAAGAAATTTGCAATACTCTAAACAGTCTTCTTCTAAGTTAAAGATGGTTCGATATCGATCCAACTTAGCAAAAGAGTCACCATGCTTAAATACTTTGTCGTAAGCATCTGACGACAACTGCTCGTCGAGCACCATTACGTTTCCATTGTCTCGATAAGGTTTATACCACAGGACTGAACGATGGTTGTCTGCTTTGAACTCAGTTCTTACAATTTTTTCTGCAACATACATCTTCGTACTATCTTTACAAGAACATTTCTCTGTCATTTTTCTACCTGACGGCGACTCAAAGTGAATATATCGATAGTCGTCACACTGATCGCATTTGGGCGCGTCGACATATGTTGTTGCTGCTTTAAACATAATGACCTCGCTACCCTTGAGCAATTCTGTTAAGCGTTCTTGACGAACTTTAGCGAGCAAACCCTTACGTTCGTATTCTAACTCTCGCTCTTTTCGAGCGTAATCTTCTTTGATTGCCTCGAAGTTCTTCTTAACCTCTTGCAACTCTTCATTTTCTTTTTTAATTCGATTCATCTCATCAACATGTTCTTGTTTGACTGCCTTTTTCAAACTTTCTTTGAGGTCGTTCACCTGGGCATCGAACTCGCTATAATCGTCATAATAATCTTCTTCAGTAGGCCAATCCATCGTTCATTCCTCCTAGTAAAATGAGATTTTTATTCGCCTACCACTTTGAAATGTGTGTTGAAAAACTCTTCGCTATCTTCTCTTACGACATCTCGGATAATATGACGAGAGTTTTGATCGTTTTTAGCGCAAATAACCCGCCGTGGCTCCTCCCATCCATCTTTGTATGTGTATGGGTATGTGGTGTATTTGCGGCCTTTTGTAAATGTAATTTCATCTACGTTTCTCATTTCGACAGTTTTGATACACTCAATTACTGTGCCTTTTTTCATAAGGTTCTCTCCTCATAAAATAGAATTTTTATTTGCTCAACTGAAGTTCAATATCTGGAATAATCTCTTCTGGTCGGAACAACACTTTGTAATGATAAGCGTCTTCGTACTTGGCGTCTGTCTGTTCGACAAAGTAACTTACGTTATCGCTTAAGCCTAAGAAATGTTTCTTGTATCGATCTTCCTCGGTTTTGCAGGTCACCTCGAGCTGTTTGCCGTCCTCGCTGATCGAGCAGAGTCCTTCGATTGTTAAAAGATACTTGTCTGTAATCCCGTTAAAGAATACGACTCGGCGCTGTACTTCAAACGAGTCTGCTGATTTTGACAGGTTATGAGAAACCACGTCCGCTTCTGTTTCGCATCCAGCGAGAACCGCTGCTAATGATGTTGCTCCAATGATTGCTAGTAATGTTTTTTTCATATGTATCATCCTTTTATTTTTTATTTGTCGTCTGTTTCGCCTTCGGAAAATTTAGGCAGCCAATGGGGTATTCCGTCTTGATCCCACATAGCCGTCCATCCTCGACGCTGATCTCCTTCTGGTGGTACAAGGAACTTTCTGTCGTAAGACTCTTCCCAAACCCAACCATGATCGTTTACTGCGATTTCTGCGTCTAGTGACCTGCTCAAGAAACATCGCTCCTCTCATAAATCCAACATTTTATTCTTCTTTAAAGAGATCTTTATACTGAAATTCGATACTCGATGTTTTGAGTAGGTTAACGAACACAATCGAGTCGTTCTCTTGATCTGGGATTTGAATATACCCCGCTTTATCAGGGTCTTTGTAAGATTCTTTTACGGTATTGATGGCTCCTAAAACGTCCGCCTTGTTTTCGGCTGATGTTTCGATGGTTTGCTTGACCCCGTTGTCGTAAATAACTTCAATAATCAATTTTTTCATTTTTATCTATCTCCTCTTTTGGTACCGACATCGATGTCGGTACCAAATATTAAAAGCAACATTTTATTTGTTATTCTTTCGATTTTTGAAGGCCAACATAACCGGCTCTCCGATCAACCACTTAACCAACAGAAATGCCTGATACGTCATGTAAATCCCGATTGCTGCGAATATCAGAATACCTGGAAGGTTCTGGTGGATTAGAGATAATCCCCAAGCAACCAACGTAATTGCTCCTACCGTAATCCCACCTACCGCTACTAGGACGACAGTAACCAAGATTACTTGTCCTAGAATTTGCAATCGCTCTATAAACAGATTCATTTTTCACCTCAAATTGAATGTTTTTATAATTAGACTCTATCGTCTGATTTGAAATATTTAGATTTTAGAGTCTAATTTAATCCTATCAAATGTCGTTTTTATCTGGCGGCCGGTACGTCTTCGATTGGAATACAACTGTCTAATGTAGAACGCGTTGGAATGTTGGGGTTATCTTCGTTTACAATTACTTTTCCTGTGTAACCGTGATAAGCCGTAGCCGGTGCCATGCTGATCGCGTCAAACCCTACTTGAATCCAGTTATCTTGACCGTTCTCAAAAGCCCCAACCCATTCATCCGGTTTGTCGCGCATCGCTTGGCGGACATCGAAGGGTTTCGGGATATACCAGTCACCTGAAAGAATTACATTCACAGGGTAATATAATGAGACTATCTCGCTGTTTCCGTTCACAACTTGACTATGTTTAAAGTTTAAGCGAAGTTCGGTTCCTTTGTTCGTGAAAATTTCGAGTCCTTCAACCAGCCGTCGTAGCGCCTCGCGCCCGTCAATCTTTTCAAACTTACTAAGATCCATCATTTTCTCCTCCTTAAAACCCGCCTGAAAATTTAATCTCATTCGGCTTCATCTCTTCCCAAGTTTTTAAGAGCGCTTCTTCAATGACATCTTTTGGTACAATCTCCAAGACCTTTTCATTAAGATATGTTGCTCTTTCGGCGCTATCTAGTTGCCGATATCTCCAATCGTTAGTGATTTGATCTCCTACATCTAGAGATTTCCGCTTCCCTTTTGGGGTGATTTTGATCCACATAATCATCAAACCGACGGCAGACTGCCCGATTCCAAAATGATATTTCGCTCCGTCTGTATGCTTAATTTCTACATTAGAAACCATTTAATCTCCTCGTTTCCCTGTCTTTTAAAACTATCCTTTTATTAGATGTTGATACACAACCCATGATTTACGTCGTGATCAACGATTTGTCGACGTACCACCCATCCTGTACCGTCCAGATGGGAGATATAACCGTCATTCAACCCGAGGGCGTACATCACTTTGTCTGCATATCCGAAATATGTACCGGAAGCCACGCACAACTCGAAATCGAAGCTCTGTCCCTTTGGATTGACGCCTGTATAGCGACGATATGGCTTTTGACCCCAAGCCCCCGGTCTGCTCAGACGCTCCTCACGTTTTGCTTCGATCTTCCATTCCAAGCCTAAGAAGACCGCTTTACCTTTTTCGATCTCATATTTCTGATTCATGTATTTCGCACTATCTTCGATGATCATCCACGCCCCGCGATGCAGCTTGCTTTTAGGATCGATCGAGACGTCACTGAGCATCACCGAATCTTTCGCCACACAATACTGGCTCTCCCACCCATATCTATCTTGCGTCGGCTTGACAGCCACATTATATGAGTCCTTGTCAACATTCGTCACAATTCCGACGCCATAATCCGTTTCTACGACGTCTCCCATACGAAGGTCTTTGCGAGATTGCTGCTTTTTGTTGAATTTCTTTAGCGTAGGATATGTACTTGAAAGAATGTTTGTCTTAAACGCTGTGATCATCTCAATCTACCCCTTTTAATTAAAATACTTTTTTATTTAGATTTAAGCTTCAACACGCTCCATTACCGCCCAATGTTTCTTAGACCCTTTTCCTTCTCGCATGATCTTGGTTCCGTTGTAGTTATATGTATCCATGTGCATCGACACGACCTCAGCGCCCATGTCAACGAGTTTATATCCTCGCTCTTTCATCTCCATCACACGTCGCGTAAACTTGTACTGCGACTCGAATCCTGAGATTCTGATCCGTCCCATATTAACGTAACACCCGACGGATTTGGTTCTTGCTGAAGTGAGCCTTGCTGCCATCTTTGGCGTAAAGCGTGTAATAGCCATTGTTGAGGTCTTTGGCCTTGTACTTCATTCCAAAGTAAAACCCTTTCGCTTCGTCGTCCGCTTCCACAGACGTCAATACGACAGTCAATTCCTTCTTGTCTTCTAGCTGACCAATCGAATCTATGTATGCGTCCATCAGCTCTTCAATCTCTTCCGTATACTCCGACAAGTCAATCATATTGCCTTCGTAGTAAGAGTCCAACATCTTGCGAAGCTTCTCGACTCGTCTCATTCCTGGTTTAGCTAGAGCTGTATCGATATGTACGTTTACGTCTGGATTTGTTGAAATCATTTCGAAACAACCTCCTTGAACGCGTTTGCGTTGTCCATATGGTGACGACCCTTGTAGCGATTGTAAAAGCTGTCGGCCTTGTTCTCCGGAAGATCTTCGACATTGTGGATTGATTTATTTTTCACATTAGACACCTTAAGATAGCGTAGCGTGTAAGTCGAATCTTCGATTGCTTTAGCTTGCCGACCAAAAATCTTCTCAACATGTGGGAGTGCTGTTTTCAAAGGGTTTTCAAGAGGTCTCAAATGGTTAGAGATACGTCTTAGTAAGTCGCGTCTGTTCTTGATTTCTCGTCGCTTCACAGATGCTTTATGTAGTGCTGTAGACACCTGACTTCTGCCCGGCGCATTGAGCGGTTCGAACTCTAAGATATGTAACAAGTCTTCTCTAATTAAATCTACAGCGCTCATCTTTTTGTTAACGGCTTCTTCTTCATTTTTTACGTAGTCATACAGTCTTTTGATTTCATCGGCATAATCAAAAGCTCCTACTGTCAGCTTGTTAAGCTCTTCGTCTAAGTTCTCAATCTTCATCTTCTTCCATCCTTTCGATTTAAAAAAGTGCCATCCTTGTTGGGAATTAACTCCCTAATCCAAGAATAGCACTTCGCAATACATAACACAATACTTTTTTAATTAGATATTTAACTTTTTCAGTTCGACCCCTGCTTGACGGAAAAGTTCGAAACTATCGCTCTTATCATATGTATTCAGATACACGACCCGCTTGATCCCCGACGCGATCATCGCAAGCGCGCACGACCGACATGGACTCAGCGTCACGTAGGCCGTCGCCCCGTCACAACTTTCATGCGACTTCGCTACCTTTGCCAAAGCGTTGATTTCTGCGTGAATCTCGTTCTCTTTTGACCATTTGTGGTGCGCCAGTTGATCATCGCAGCGATATAAGTCATCCGTCATCGTGACCTTCGTATGCCAAACACCGTCCACTTTTGAGAAGATTTCGTTGCAGTTCGTAGCGCCTGGGATCGTCCCGTTCACACCGATCGAGATCGGCTTATCGTCTTTGACTAGCACACATGCCACTCGATGAGAAGCGCATTTCGAATGTGTATCAGCCATATCGATAGCAAAGTTCATCCATGTCTTGTCCCACTTCAATACCTTGTCGTCACTCATACCTTAACCACCTTTTCGGCTAGAATCTGGTTCGTGTAGACTTTTTCACGCTTCTGGAAGTTGTACCACGAATTAATGGACGGGATACCGAGCACTGAAATCGTGTCACCCTTCTTGATTGAGCGAATCGGGTCGTCATCTTTTACATAAAACTTCATCACCTTGATGTCATCGACCATGAACGCGAGATGATCTCCCGTCTTGCCGATCGTCTCAGCTTTGTCGACGTACCCTGTATACTTCACCGTCACCGAGTCGAATCCAGCACCCGTGATCCGGTTGATCTCCTCAATGTCCGTCAGTTCTGCCGAGACAAGTGTTTCCACCTCGACGTCATACGCCTCTCTGACCTCGAATTCGATCTCGTTCGTCTCGATATAATCACGTAAATCATCAACCAGTTCGCTATTCATTCGGAACCCGGCAGCGCTCGCATGGCCTAACACATAGTCGAATAGTCCGCTGTCAGCCAAGTATGACCGTAAATCGAAGTCTCCTGGCGCTCTGAGTGACCCACCAAGCTTCCCTTCGATATGACTAGGGTTGAGGATCATGGCCGGCTTGCTGTATTCTGAGGCTAATTTCTGAGCCACGAGACCGTTCATCGAACTGTTTCCGTTGTTGTTCTCGAGATAACCGACCACGACATTGCTGTTGACGATGATCGATGTCGATTCGACGAACGCCTGAACCTCTGCTCGACGCGCCTCTTTACGGTCATTCAGTTCTTTCGCAATCTTTTTCGCCTCGTACTCGTCTTCCGTCGTAAAGAGCTCATACACCAAGTCCTGATCGTTAAATCGCAAGGCCGAGTTGACCGTCGGGATGACGTTGAAAGCAAAATCGCTCGTCTTGAGCTGTTCGGTGAACTGATTCTTCAGTTTCACGAGCGCTTCAAGCCCAATGTTTGTAATATTATTCAATCCTTTGTATATTAATGCACGATTACTCTTCTTTTTGACTGAAACGACGTCGGCCACCATGCCAAGCGCGACCATATCGATGATCTCGTCCGCAAAGTATGTCTCCTGCATATCGTCGAGCACCTGAGCGACATGGTACACGATGGTCGCTGCGCTCACACGTTTGTTGGTGTAGCCGCATTTCCGTTGCATCGGGTTGACGATGGTCGCGAACTCGTTATTGTTCTCAATCTCATGGTGGTCAAGGATGATGACATCCATCCAATCGGCCAGCTCCTCACACTCAAACTCGTCGTTAGAAGACGAATCCACGATGATTAAGAGCTCTGAGAAGTCAAAAGCGGACTCCATTTGGTGTTTTACACCGTGTCCGAGCGACCGATCGTGTGTTAAAATCCTGATTTTATTAGGCGGATGACCGTGACGGATGAGGATTTTTCGCATCGAAACCGCGCTCGTCACCCCGTCCGGGTCGATATCGGCAGAAATCCCGATGTTTTCGCCCTTCTTGATTGCATCCAAGATGCGTTTACATACCTTTTTGATGTTTAAAAGAGAATAAGGGTCGAGGATATCGCTCTCGTCATAGACGAAGAACGACTCATCGACACCCCGTTTCTCCAAAATCTTTTTAGCCAGTTCAGTTTTCAACCGACACCGCTCCCCATAATTGATCTTCTGTTTGCTCGAGACTGCCCATTTCAGCATATGCTTTCGCCATCTCGTCTTCTGTATATGTATGTACTTCTTCATTCTCATCTAAGTTTTGCTTAAACTTCTCAGCTAACTCAAACCTTACACCGTCGTTGATCGCGTCCATCAGCTTCACTTTTCTTGTCGCCTCGTCGAATCGTCGATGATGCTCTTCTAAATTGCAGTCCACCCGATAGTAAAAGTCGAACGTCGCCCCGTATTCTTCGATCAACGCTAGTGCGTATGCCTGTTCTTGTTTGCTGAGTTTCATAGTATTAAGCTCCTTTGGATGTGATTGATTTTCGATACGTCTTCCGTTCTTTTAATAGTGTCCGTAAGACGTCCCACCCTTTGTCCATCGGAGAGGTCTTGTCTTCCGGCTTGCCAAGCAACCCATTGTCGTCCATTACATAACTGATCTTCCGCATTCCTAGCTGTGCTGCGATTCCCCTGACATACTCTTCGTCCTTGTCCTTGTCCATCGCAACGATGAACTCGGTATCAAGTGGTAGTTTCTGAAGCTTCTTGACCTGTGCGTCTGTTACCGAATCCCCTTCGATCGACACCGTATACTTAATCCCCGAAGACCAAGCCGACATACAAGATTTCGCACCCTCGAAGATGATGACCCGTCTCTTCTCCTCGATGAACGGCAACGCCCGATGAAGGTTAAACCATTCGATCGACTTGTTACAGGCGTGAAGGTAGAGATATTTGAACTGCTTATCCTCTTCTCGCTCGTAGTGGACGAGACGGCCTTTCACACCGATCAAATCTCCCTGCTCGTTATGAACCGGGAAGATGATGCGTCTGCTCTCGAGATCGAAGCCGACATCGAACTCGACTTGCGTCTTGTACGAGATTCCCTCGTCGATCCACCATTTGTTCGGTTTCATCACATATTGGTTCATGATGTGCAACGGTAGCTTGTCGTTTTCGTGGATTTTGCGGCTCGAGCCAAGTTGTTTGAGCCAGTCGTTCTTGACGCGCTTATCCGACATCTCGATACCGTCGACGATACCGAATCGTTCTGAGAGCCATCTGATTGCGCTAGACAAGCCTTCCGAACTGCCATCCCAATCGTCGAACCGTAAGGCGGCCACCAGTTGAAAGATGTCGCCTTTAAGGTTTCGGTTTCGGACGTTCGCATACAACCCGACGACGTTTCGTATTTGCACCGCTCGCCGGTTCTTTGAGCCGAACCGTTCAGGGAGCCTAGCTACGAATAGCTGTCCTCCCTGTTCTGGTCGGATGTGTTCGCATTCCAGTCCTTCTAACACGTTCTCGATCAACTCGTTGTCGAATATGTATTGTTTTACCGAACGATAGTCCATGTCATCACCTCGTCAGCGACGATAGCCGTCTGCGTTTTTAGGAACGTGTGTATAACCGCACTCCCAAAACGAGTTGGCATCAAAGTTTGAGCGAAGCACGATCACTTCTTGCCCACCGTCATTCGTTGCTCCGAAACGGTTCTTTGTGACGAACAGAAGTTTGTAGTGGTGACTCTTGTCGAGTTTAAACTCTTTCTTATAGAAACCGCCGTTGATTTCGTCCTTCTTCCATTTCCAGCAAGTGAGCTCTGTCTTGCCACCCTCTAGCTCGTCATCGAACGTGTTACGGAACATCATCACGACCGCCGCTTCATCTTTGGCTGCCTTACCTTCACCGATGCAGTCGTTATCCATGTAGCGACGACCTTTCGTATGTTCGGCCACCTGGAAGTTCAGCATGACACGTAGGTTGAGACCACCGGCATCCTTGCGAGCGATCTTGTAGTATTGTTTCGTGTCTTCGACGAACTGTGCATAACGTTGCTCGCCTGTCTTCTCGTCGCTCACCTTGTGCGTGTCGATCAGGAAGTTGATACACCCACGAGCCGCATAATGCTTGATGAGCGTCTTCACGTCTTCGACGATATAGTTTTGAAGATAGACGATCTGAATCAATGACTCGTCTCCGTCCACCAACGCTCTCAATTCGTCCGTCGCAGCACGAATGATCTGACGTTCTTCTTCTGTCAGACCGCCTCGTGTCAGCTTCTTCGTGTCGAATTTCGTCTCTTTCAACTTCTTGAAGATGATGTGTTTGTAGATCTTGTCTCGCCACGACTTACCCGCCTCTTCGTTTGCCAAGATGACGAGCTGTTCTTTTTTGTCAACACAACCGAGCACCAGTTTCTCGACCGAAATCGATGTCTTTCCGGTGTTTCCGTATCCCCCGAACATATACACGTTTCCTCTCGCCCATCCACCGACCGCTTTGTTCGTGAGGTCTGAGTTATAGAACGGCAACATTCCCTCTGCCTGTTTCTCGATCTCTTCGATATACACCTCGGCGTCGACGATCAACTTCTCTGATTCATAGATGTTCTCTGAGGCCATCATCGTCAACTTGTTCAGTTTGTCTTGCCAGTAGAGCGTGACTTGGTTGGCTTTCATCTTGTACGGGTCGTACTTGCCGTCCTTCTCGAACACCTTACTTCCGAGAATCTTTGACGTCTCTTTCATCGTGTGGTTCCAACGGATACCCGTCTTATAATCATCGAAGTTCTCGAGCTCGACATCGACAGAGTTGAAGATCTGTTGGATCGGTGCGAATCCGCCGTACTCGTCGAAGTCTGATGACGCGCCGTATTCTTTCACTTTCTTTAAGACCATGACGTCATCAAACTTGCGGACGCCGTCGTTGAAGATCTGTCTCGCTAGACTGAAATAGAAGCGCCATGAAGGATGTAGAAACATCTCTTCGTTCAGTTCTGCTGCCGTAAAGGTCGAGAAGTGATCCGGGTGACGGTATAATGACGCCACCAGGTATGCCTCTTCGATCTCCGCTTTTTCTTTGATCCGTTTCTTGTGATCCATTCAAGTACCCCACCTTTGTCAATCTAGAAAATCTGAAATATCGTTTTCATACTTTTTGTTTTTATAATTCGCTCGGTCGTCCCTGAAGACCTTTTCTTTCAACTGCTTCTTGGCTGCACGTTTCGCCCGGATTCGCTCGAGCTCACGTTGTCGGATCATCGGCAACTTGTCTCGCATGATTGCCAGACCATACCGCATCTCCCCGTATATGCTATCGAAACTCTTCTGAAGCTTCGCGTACTCGATGTTGCTTCTGACGTACTCATAAGCCGATTCGATGACATAGTACGGTGTGCCGCTCTTACTCTTCACTTGCTTGCGATCTCCACGACGATATCCGTTCCGAATATCCTGAATGTCCACATAGAAGCGCTGAGGGAAATCCTCGGGTCGGATACTATGGATAGCAATGATCGTCTTAACAAGAGCATCCAACTGTTCTTGTTCGATCAGCTTCTTCTCTTTATCTTCGAGATATTTATCCATGCAATCCTCGTGATAGTAGCTCCGCAAGACCTTGGGTTTCCCACTTTTAAGCAGTTGACCGGTCTCTTTTTCGATCACCATCGCTTCTTCTTTCGCGACTTCCTCTTTGCACCACTTACATTTCGGCATCTCAATGACCTCACTTTAAATATTTTGATTAGAGGATTCGTGCTGAACACTGTCTGCGGCCAAAATCAACGGCTCTATCAGCGCTGTGTATGTATAGGTCTAGCTTGTAACCTTTGATTGCCCCACCCGTATCTTCCGCGACGTAGATGCCGTTCACACTAGGATAGCTAGGACACGACAGTTCGACACGAGACCCCATCGGGATGACGTTTGGGTCGGTCGCAATCGTTCGCCCTTCTTGGACTTGCGTTCCTGTCGCTGTCGTCCCTGTCGACCAGCTCATGTCCGGTGCGTTGATACTGTAAGCGGATACGTTAAAGGTTTGCATTGTTGAACGAGTTGCCGATTGATTAGTTTCGGTCTTTTGTGACGTCTTCGCTTCTTGCTTTGGTGCGACGGCTGCCACCGACTTCTCTTCTTCTTTCTTTGCTCGTTCAAGCGTTTCAGCTTTGAGTCGATTTACTCGCTCTTGCTCTTTAATTCGTTGTTCAACAATGCCAATGTCTTTTTTAAGGACTTAACCTCTTCCTCAGACCGCCTATGCTTGTCTTTGGTTTGCTTGTATTGCTCCGAAAGGTCTGCCTTCTCTTGAATCTCGGCTTCGAGAGCGAGTTTTAGTTCAGACACCTCGAGCTCGGTGAGCGCCAGATCTGACTCTCGTTTGTCGAGTGTAGCCGTCAATGAGTCGTTTTTATGTACCACCGCGTCTATTTCTGAATTATACTTTTTGATTTCGTTAAAGTTATAGGTGAAACCTATCGATGCGATAACGAGTGTAACTCCGATCACCGTTCCTTTGATTTGTTTTTTCATGCGTTTCAGCTCCTAATATGAAAGGGAATGACCAAGTCATCCCCTTAAGTTTTCGACACCGTTCGACACGCTTGTCAGACAATATTTTTGGATTTCAACCATTTGCAAAATTGAAATCCGTTGTCACCTTTCGGTATGTAAACAGTCGCGCCAAACCTGGAAGGTCTCCGACGTACTCCATGTGTTCGACATACGTCTCGTACATCTCGTCATGTGTCATCTTTGAAATGATATCCAGGAGTTTGTCAATGTGGCCTTTTGAAGCCTTCTTGACGAACAAGTGTGTCACTTTTTCTTCGAGTGTGCTATCTGACAATACCATTCCAATGAAGTTCTCATGTTGTTTGTAGTGCCTGATCTGAGCTTTCGCTTCGACAGCGTCTCGTTGTAGGCTTTGGAACGGGCTTGTGCTGCGTAGGTTGGATGTTGAGAATGTATCGTTCAAGTGTTGAATCCCCCGTTTTCTTAATTATAAAAACATTTTGATTGCATACGTATTCTTATATCACCTATTTATAATACCTCTTAATTGGCAAATAATCTAGATAATTTAGGAATATTGTATGACTTTCTTTAGATATTTTTGGGTAAAAAGGTTTAGTTGAGGAAAATGACGGGTAAAAACTATAATTTATAGTGTTTTATAGCCATTTTTTCCTCAACACGAACGTTCGTTCTTATTTTCTTAACCTGATTATAACTCGTCGATGAACGATTGAATAGACTCTAATTCAGAAATCTGGTCAATCTCAGCAAACTTGCTCGATCCGATCTCCTCGACCATGAAGCTTCGAAGAGATTTTTTCTGATCAGCAGTCAGTCCTTTGACCGACGCTTGGAGTTCGGCGCGCAACGTCTTGACGTCTTTTACTTCAACCTCACTTGCGTCGCTGTCGTCCTGCTGGTCTTGTGTGTCGGACGCTGTCGTCGGAAGAGCGGACTCTTCAACTTCTTCTGTCTCGTTGTCAGAACCGATGCCTTTGTTGGCGTTCTCGACCGCATCTTTAACTGTGTCGAGGAAGTTTTTTGCCCCGTAAGGCACTTTCGCCTTGATTTTGTCGAAACGAGATCCGGCTTCAAACATCGACTCGTCGCGGAAATACATGAACCGCTTGACCTCTTTGTTCTTGCCTTTTTCACGCTCGGGAGAAAGATAAACGATGAAGTCTGAAATGTTCTTAACGACATCCAATACCTTGCCATCTAAAGATAGCGTCGTCGTATCGTAAGAAGCGCCGACTTTAGGCTCGATTTTCTTCTCTTTTCCGTGTGTGATGATCAAAATCCCGTAAAACTTGGCGAGACGTTCGATCGCCTCTTGGATTTCGACACGCAACGCTTCTCCGCCTCGACCCCAAGGGATGTCTTTGATTGTGCGGTAGCGCTTCTGGTCGGCCTTGCTCTCGCGTCGGACGACGTACTTCGACGCCATGCTGCTCATCCCGTCCGCTGTGTCTAACACAAGAAGCTTGTACGGCATGTCTTCCTTCTCGTCAATCAGTTCTTCTGATAACTCGAGGAAGTGCGACCAATCTTTGATCGAGACGGCCATCGCACCCGTGAGAGCTTTGAACCCGTCCTCGAAACCAAGGATCAACGTCTCTTGTGTCGAACCGAAGTGCTCTTTTCCAAGATTGAACGCCAATGTCGTCTTACCGACCTTTGGCGGCCCGTAGATCGTCGTAATATAGTCTTCCAAGTGCGCTTTCGGTACGATCGGTTGCAAGTCTTTTAAGCTCATGTAATCACCATTTTCTTTAAAATGAAAATGTTGATGTGTCCTCTGTCGATAAACGCTTTCCGGCGTTTTTTATGTATTACTTTTTTAATTCGATTTCTTCTTAGAAATCGTCGTCATCATCGTCACCGAAATCGATCGCATCGCTGCTGTCAAAATCGTCTGGCTCGAAGTCCGACTCTTTGTATTTCTCTTTGTTCTCTTTCCAGTAAGCCGTATCGAAACCGACGACCTCATATACACGACGGTATGATGTGACGGCTGTACCGAATCCTGCTACCGTCTCTCCGCCCCAATCATCTTCTTCGTCGAGCTCGACCTCTTCAACGATCGCCTCGTTGCGAACGTAACCCATGAGCACGACTTCGTCGTATGCTTTTACTTTTTTCAATAGACCGTTGGCGAGTTTTTTGCTCGAGTCTGTCTTGGCCGGAACCACATATGTAAAGTCTGTAAATTTACCTTCTTTATCTTGGATGATGCGAAGGTCTACATGAACTTCAGTCTCTTTCGTTTCTTCGTTCTTCACTTTCTCAGCGCCAAGGAAGACACCCTTTTGTTTGAACGTAGCCATCTCTTCGTATCCTTCGTCTCCGAACGACTTGTCTTCTTTAGAGGCGTAGATCTTGTCGATCTCGATGTTCATCGTCGTGCGTGTCTCACCGTTGCTCTCGTAAGAGTTAGGAGATGTCGACCCCTGGATGAACACCCAATCGCCGTTTTTGAAACTCTCATACACCTTGTCGATTGCTTCGTATGAAGTCAGGATCGTGATTTCTTCTTGACCTTCTGCCTTGATGTGCGTACCGATCAACTGAGCGCCCTCTGAAGGTGCTTCGTAACGGTCTGCCCAATCCACGGATACGATCTTGCTCTTCTCACCTTTTGGTGACTTCTCTGAGTAATATACTTTGTCGTTCTTATAACCGAAGATTTGAACAGGAACTTCGTTCACCTCACTGGTCTTCAGTGCAAAGCTGATCTTTTTGCAGCGCTCGTTGTCGAAATCGTCCTTTACCGAACGTTCGTTCATTCGCGTGATCTGCCCTTTAAGTTTTACTAATCCTCGAGTTGGTTGAAATGCCACCATCACTCACTCCTTCGTGTTATGTATTGTTCTTACATTCTCTATACTATACTTTTTGATTTAGTACGTCAAGCATCTGGCTTAAAATAAATTAAAAAGAGAGGATTGCTCCCCTCTTACGAAATAATCTTCCCTTTTTCCACATATAACTCTTCGATATTCTCAACGTTCACGATCTTCTTGATATCTACCGGGAGATCTTGATAGACGTTCTTGACGTGGCGAGCCACCTCTTTCATATGATCGTCCGTCAGTTTCTTGATTGCTATCTGCTTTTCTTCTATATAACGAGCCCCATACCAGATCGCACCGCTCTTATAAATGTTGTTGAATTTCAAGTAATATTTATCGATCGTCTCGAATGATTGAAACGCCTTGATGTTATTAAATCGTTTGTATAGCGTCGGCGTCGTAATCGGAGCATCCTTGATCATACGTCCAATATGCGACTTCTTCATAATGTATCCCGAATCTTCTAACTCGTATTCTGTGTTTGCGCGCATGAAGTTCTCGCTGACGTCTTCGCCATTATTTAATATATATACTTTCTGTTCATATGCTTTTACGGCCATATCAATAAATCGCTCTGTCACTCGGATTGTCCGGTTCTTGTTGTAATCAGCTATATTGATTGAGACTAAATTTTGATGGATATCGATATCGCTCATCTTTAGGTTGCGTAGCTCGGTCATCTCAGCCCCCAAAACCCCTTCGAAGATCGCCCGGAAGATAAATGCGTCCTGCGGATTCATACAGCTATCTTCTAATAATTGTAATTCTGCTTCTGACACATAGAATTTCGGATTACTAGGAAGAAAACTATTCGCCATATCTGTCAATTTGCCTACCTGGTGAACGATATTTGAACTCTTTTCGCCGTCTTGTGCCGCGTGAGTCAGGTATCGCTTGATCATTGCGATGATTTTGGCGGCAGCAGAAGAGGTCGACGGGTGCATCCCCGACACGACATCCTCGATATCACGACGAGAGAAGTCGTACATATCACGACCAAGGCTTTCTTCTTTTTCTTTTACGTTGATAAATAATCGATAGTAAAAATTAAAATCCTGTGTTTTGGTTTTATGTTTGTCTAAGAAATCTAATTTATATTCTGCATTATAAAATAGGTCATCATCTAATAATTTTTGCTTATTGGTTTCAAAATTCTCTAAGTTTGTCATAATAATTGTCCTTTTTCTGTTGTGGCTAATAAGAAATCTAAATCGACACGTTTTATATCTTTATCAATCTTTTTATATTTATTTAACAATCGATCTATCCCGTCGACCGTAGCAAACAATGTTTCATGTGGATCAGGTTTCTCTGATAGGTATAGGAAAATCAATTCATCGAACAACGGGACAAGTGTCTCCACCACACCCATCGCTTCTCGTTTCATCTTGACGTTATACTGTTTCTGAATGGCATTCTTTAGACGGTCGAACGTAGTGATCTCTCCGTTGTCGAAGATTGGGCGTCGCTGATACCCCACACGCCCCTTCAGGTCGCTGTTGTTGATGAGCTCGTTGACGATGTATGCGTAGTGGTCTTTGGCTCTCAGTTGCTCGACATACGCCTTAGGCATGACGTTAAACGTGTTCGTTTGACCGACATAGCGCTTCGCTTTTTGGATATCAAAGTTTTTAAAGGCGACAGGGAAGTTTAAGTCGAATTCTGGATTCGCTTCGACCGCTTGCTGCATGGCAGACAGACGATGGAATCCGTCCAAGATGTCGAGCTGAGTCCCTTCGTTGACGACAATACTGTTTCCTTTAGAGGAAAACTCTTCTCTTTCGTCATTAGAACCTAACAACATATTAAATGTCAGCATATCGGGGAGATATTCTCCGTTCAACATCAGTTGCGCGATCTCGATGACCGACTTTTGGTTGACGTTGATCGCTCTCACGATTCTTCCGTTCGTGTCCACCATGCTCTTCGCGTCGCGCTGTGAGTCGAAGTTGTAGGTGACAATGCTGCTATCCAACATCTTGACGAGCTGTTTGGCCGACATGATGGCGATATACTCGTCGTACTGGACGCTTAATGCGTTGTTCACTGTCAAAGGAAGTTTGATATACTCAGGACGATTGTTGCGGGTATAATATTGCGCCGCCTTGATCTCTCCTGGCTTGAAATAGCGTTGCGGATTGATGATCTCGAAGTCGGGAAAGCGGCCGTACACAATCCGCGCAAACAACACGAGCTCGGTGGCAGGAATATCTTTGAAATCTGTTCTTTTATTCATAATATCTGTAATATCTTTAGAAAATATTTCATGTTTTTTCAAATTCTTTTGTAAATCATTAAATAAATCATGATCATAACGGTTTTCGTACAGAAAATCTTGCAATACTTCTGCTAAACGTTGCGGGGTTAGATCTTCGTTCACCATCGTCTCCACCTCTTAATTGTATTATTTTTTTGATTTAGGAATAATTTGTATAAACTATCTGATAAAAACTTACACAAAACCTGTACACTTTAGCAAACTTAAAAACTTGGGAAATGAAAAAATCGTTGGGACAGACATACTTTTTTACCCATAGGGGTATAAAGTTAATGTATTAATACATTATAGTATTATTATACTACGTTCTATAACTCTACTCTATCACAGAATATATAAGAAATGTGAGCATATTAAAAAAATAATGTTTCAAATTATGTTCCCGTGGAACATATAAATTAAACAACCGCTACTTTTTGATTTAGAAAGCGAGGTAACACCATGAAGATGAACCTAGTTAACTATCAAAATCGCATCTATTGTTTTGTAGACGAAGACCTCCGCTTTAGAACTTGCTTGTTCAAAAAGGAGAAATTGAGCGAATGGTTAGACGATCATGGCATTGAGCAGGGGTATATGACCCCTCGCACATGGGCTAAGTTCATAAAGGAGATGGGTTACGACACGCTCTATCCTCAGATACCTAAATCCTATGTAAGAGAGGACGTTGTGATCGATCTGAACGCCCCTTCTCGAGACTTCGAGATCATGTCTGCTAGTGAGGCCGCCAAATTTACAGACAATTCCCCGTCTCAGTTCAATCGCTTGGTTGATTCGGAAAAATTCCCGGCATACGAGTTTTACGATACGAAGCGCAGGTATTGGCGAAAGGAAACGGTCGAGCACTATCAAGATGGATATAGAAAATCAAACATCATCGATATCATGCAGATGATGACGAGCGAGCAGTATGACGCCGTACTAAGCAAGGTCGAAAGCTTGGAAAAAATCTATATTTCTACTAATTCACAAAACATTTACCTGAAATCGGAAAAAGGGTTTGAAAAAATCCTATAATTCGAGTATTTTGGGGTTGATTTGGGGTTCATAAGATGTTATATTTAGGTCAGAAGTAATCAATTACAAAAGTATTTAAAAAATATTTGAAAAGGAAGTGAGAACAATGTTGATGACAACCGACACCCTATACGCAGCCAAGTACATCAAAGAGCAGTTTGGACAACAAGACGTGAACGGCCTGACAGAGAAAGAAGTTATGAGTTTAGTTGAATCCATTCGTTCTCTCGATGTCGTCGTAGAAGCCGTTGCCAGCAATCAAGAGTTTGACCTGTACGCAGTTGACCGCCTTCTCACGATCACCGAGTGGGTACGGACGCAAGTGAATATGAAAAAAGTCTCTCCGAACGACCACAATGAATTCAAAAAGAAGGCCAAGTTGTTCTCTAACTTCGTGAACCGGTTGATCGAATATCGGATTAAGAAATACAACGAGATGACGAGCCTGGATCGCTTCATTAACGGATACGGACAGTAAATCATACATCGTTATACATCAGACCTCGCTCAATTCGGCGGGGTTTTTTATATGAGTTTCTGTTATACGGTTTTTGTACAAGAGACTGTAAAACCCTTATAAAAATATTTTTGTAATTAGCTTGCGTATGATGTACGCTTGTGTTACTATTTAGTTACAAACCACTCAAGGAGGCGTCAATTATGACCCATAAAACAGTTCTTTTAACGACCACTGAAGTTGCAGATTATCTAGAGATCTCGCGGAGCACCATCTCGAACCGTGTCACACAAAATAATATGCCGGAGCCCGACGCATATACGTATAAAGGCCGCCCACTCTGGAAGACGACAACTATCGATTGTCTGAAGGATCAAATTACACCGCGCAAAACTCACAAATAACAGGGTTTATATAAGACTTTGCTGTTATACGGTTTTTGGACAAACGTCTGCATCGCCCTTATTAGGTTGACGACGCCGACACGAGGAGCGGAGCTCTGCGAGCTCGCGGCGGATCGCGTCGCCAGCGAAGGCCGGACGGATCGAACGCCAGGAAGAAAGATAGATCGCTAGGCCGATCAACGGCCGATCATGCAGCAGGACGGACTACCCTATCACGATCTATTAGATCGCTCGCTAGCGCTCGTTATGTTTTGGCCGTATTAAAAAGATAGATCGTATTTAAACACGGCCAAACCATCCAAACGGATCAATCACGTCCGTATATAATCCGAATGGCCGATTTAGCACCGTATATTTTAAACGCTATTTAATAGAAGAAACCCGTCATAACGAAATAAAAAAGAATTAATTTTAAAAAACACTTGCGTACAATGTACGCTTATTGTATATTATTAATAGATCGACAAACACACGAGCACAACGCTTGTAAGGGAGGATTTTAAATGAATCGCAAATATAGTGTTTATAGTAACGTGTCAAATGCCAAATCTTTAAATATCGTCGATAGTGTAGTCTTGCAGAACGAGCTCGACAAACGAGCGGTGTCTATGAATATGCTTAATTATCGTTACGAACACATTTATATTGCAACGGCCTTAAATAGTGACGATTCAAAAGTTTTTGCACATTTTGAATATCTTTACACTGTCGATCATAAAACGGAAAGCGAGGCCGCATCATGAAAAAGCTACTCGCACTATTCAAGCGTAAACGTGTAACAAACCAGGTTGACGATTACAACCAAATGGCCGTACAAAAACTAAACAAGCGTTTAGGCTTGTAATTGGAGGTATGAGACATGGAAAAGAGAGACAACGTAAACTATTTGATCTTGTCCGGTATGGCCGTTGCAGGTTTTGCAATCATCGTCATCCAGTGGATCGTACAAGGGTTTATCATCATCTAAATAAAAAAATAAAAACTTTTATTTAAAGTCTTGCGTACAATGTACGCTTATGTTAAACTAAAGGTAGTTAAGAAACAGCAAGTAAAAACATCATTTTAACGGAGGTAAAACATCATGCTAGTTTACTTTTCAAACCGCGAACAGTATAGCGAATGGATCAACGGCCGAAAGATTGACGTAAGTATCGCACCATCGGCCGATACGTTTAAAAGTATCATTGTTTCGCCGCTTGAAATTGAGTCATATAACGGGAACGAAAACACTGTTACTGTAATCAAAAAATACTAATCATAAGGGAGCTAACCAAAATGAACATCACTGACAAAACACAAAAAGAACTTTACTCACTCGCGAAAGAATTGAACATTGCAGGTAGATCGAGAATGAATAAAAGCGAGCTTTTAACGGCCATTGAAACGGTTAGGGAAACGGCTCGCACGACAACGGCAAGCAATACCGATCATGAAAAGGCCGAAGCGTTTAAAACGTTCTCGCTGCTCACTGATTCGCATAACAGCAACGAGCGCACCGTTATTAAACAGATTGACGGTAAAACACGATACTTTTCATTGAGTGCCGAAAGCTATGTGTATGCAGGGTTAGAAACGCGCTACCATGTAAAGGTAACAGAACGAGAGTTTAAGAGCGAAGCGCCAAAAGGCCGGAAAGCATGGACGTTAGAAACCTTGTTCGGCCAAAACGAAGAAGAATTAAAAGCGCTGCTATTAAACGAAATTCACGACTACATGGCCGAAACTAAAGCAGAAGACGGCCGGCCATACATTGAAATTGATCGACGCTTAGAAGAGGTTGAGACACTAACAGAATCAATCGGAGAGTGTCAAACGTGCGAACTCATTTATGAATCTAAATACAAAAAAGTATGGCGGTCACGTATGACAAAAGAAGATGGCGACGACATGGACAACGCTATCACAATCGAATACAACAATATGAATACGTATCGATGGGAAACGGTTGATCGTTATGAAGCGAAACAGAACAAGCAAAAAACCGGATCGCAAAATATGAAAATTTTCTTTTAAATAAAAAAATATAGGAGGTTTCAAAAATGAACGCTTATAAGCAAATGAAGGATAGACACCAAAAACAATTAAATGACTTTCCTATCATGTTCGCATTTTCAAACAAACAGTTTGACGAAGGTATGAAAAAGTTAGAACTTGAAAAAGATCAAACTAACATGGTTTTGGATATTGGCAATGGAGGATTTATTAAAAAAGATAGCTTAATGGATTTTGATAATATGTTCGAGCGACAGGAACAAGAATTAAAGGCAGCTATTGAATCCGATCAAACCGGAGAGGGTTTCATTTTAGAGATGTTTCGCTATGAACTAGGAAATCATGAATACAGTTATACTTACGATTTAAGCGACACGTTGCAAGCGCTAGACTTATCAATGACAAGCGTTAACGAGCGGCCGAATCTTAAAAAGGGTTTGGAGCTCGCTATTAAATCAGTGTTAGAAGAAGAGTATTAAAAGAGAGAAGGTAAACAAATGAACAACGTTACATTACTAAACAAGGTTAAAGAGCTTGATTTTAAAACGTTAACGTCTCGCGAAGAAAGTATTAGAGTTATGACTCAAATTGCAATCATTAGGAAGGCTTTCGGTGTTAGGGACTATGAAAGCGACGCGCCAGCGGAAAATTATGAACGCGAAATCGTTTTAACGGACGATCAAATTAAAGAAGAGTTTAACGGCTATATGCAGTTTAAAGAGACGTTTGAAAAATACGGAGACATTGGAAACGCTAAATATTATGAATCGCGGCTGCATTACTTTATAGAGGCCGTTGAGTTTTTCAAACCGGAACTAGCGAGCGAATTAAAAGAAACGTTAGCAAAAAGAAAGGATATGTGAACATGAGAACTAGAAAAATTGACCGTGTAGCCGATGAAATTTTTAACGGCTATACGGATCTAAAAAACAAGAACACTAATCTTTCTTACAATTCAGATAAAGTCGTTAAAAAGTTTATTATGGATCGCTTGCAGTATCACGGCCGAAACGGGATATTGTTTCACGCTTCAGAATTTTACAAAGAAGTCTTATATCAAACTTGCTGGAATGATAAAAGCCTTTTGATCGGATATGTTTTTAGAAGTAATTGTTTCAGAAAATGACCGCTAAAATAAATATTTTAAAGGGAGCGAATAAAGATGGATGAAAAGGTAATTGAAAAAGATTGTATCAACCGTTTGTGCAGTAGATGTGACAGTCAAGTATATAAAAGTGATTTAGAGGATTATTCATATCAGTGTTTTGAGTGTGACGAAGATTTATATTTTATCGAAACTTACGTTTTGGACGAAGAGGATCTAAAAAAATGAGACAGATTACACTGTATGAAATTGACGAGCTACACGGACGTTTTAGAAAACGTGCAATCAATCAAGCGAGAGACAAGTATTTAAAACACCTAAACGATCGGCAGGGTTGGGACGTTGAGCGAGCGATTAAAGCGTTTTGTAAAACCTTTAAAACGGACATCTTACAGTATGACGTTAAACCATGTTACCAACCGCATATCGTTTTAGATACGTATTATTTTAGCCGTCTCGACAACGAAGATAAAAACGATCTAGTCGATACGATTAATCGCAACAAAGAAGATGATTTTAAGTGCTTAATAGCGTGGGACACGTTCGGAGATCACTATCTAGCTGCTTACTTTGCCAAAAAGAGCGGAACGACTTACAACGAGCTCGAAAGCGATATTCAAAAGGCGGTTCGTTTCGCGGTTAAAAGTCATCTAAATAACATTTTTGAAGAATCCCGGAACGATGAAAAAGTTTTAGAATATGCTCACTTAACTATGATGGGTTTTAACGCGCATGGATCGCTCGAAAAGTTTTAAACAAAAAATCAAAACGAAAAGGATGATTAAAATGAGAAGAATGACATTTACAGAGTTTAAAAAAGCAAAAATTAAAGAAACGTCTAAAGAATATGCTTTATATCCTTACGATATGCACGAAACACAAAGAGCAAGCGTTATCCTTGTGTCTAACAAAGTTGATGAAGTAACAGCCGTATATTATGGACGAAATAAAAAAGAATTTTGTTTTGTTGTACCGACACTTAATCACATCGAACAAAACGAAACGATTTTAAACAAATATGCAACGACAACTTATTACACGTTACGTCCAGCCGATGACCGTTACAAGTCAGTAAGAAAATACGAAGGCTTTAAACGTGATCGCGAAGTGTCGCCAGCTGCAATCGAGGACTTTAAAGAAATGACGGAAAACAAGAGCGAAATCGAGCGGCTAAATAAATACGCCACTGAAAAAATCAATAAAATGTATCCTAATTTATCGAACGATGAAAAATTATCAATCGCTAAACAGTGGGACGAAGTAAAAGAAATAAGTCGTTTGAGTTTTGTTAATCGTAAGTTGTTAGGCGAGTATATTCGAGAACACGGTTTTAATCCATATGATTATAAGCTAGTACAAAAAAGTGAAGCGTCAACGGCCTTACAAACTGTATAATAATCACATCAAACAAAGGGAGCTGGATAAGATGTACAAACAAATCGGTCAATATGATTTCGCGAGAATCTTTTTTAACGGGGACGAAAACAAGGCAGATGATCATATTTTTAACAAGCGCCAGCAAGCGCACAAAAAGATCACGCTTGAAAATTTACAAGGCCATTTAAACGAGGCTGATAAAGAATTAAAAGTTGAGTTTTCGGACGAAATCAACGGTTTTAAATATGAATATGAAGAAGTTTACGGGCTAGGCCGTTACTTTAATCATTTTTATTATGAATACACAACAAACGTAGAAAATCACACGGAAAAAGAATTACAAGCTGCATTAGAAAAAATTTATAACGGCCATTACATTGATGACGGTGGATCATATGAGGAAATTATTTTGATTCGCGAGGATTTAGAAAATATGATTTATTTTACACAAGACGGTGAAAACAATTAATCCAGGCCGATAAATCGGCCATGTACTGAAATCAAAAAACAGAAAAGGAATGATTAAAAATGAGACTAACAGCGGACGAATCAAGAAAAATTTTGGAACTTGCAAGCGAAAAACAATTGGATATGGAAGTTTTTGAAGGGACGTTGAATGATAGCTATATCATTTATAACAACAAGGCATTGCAGGTAGACGGCCAAACACCAAACTATATTATTATGCTCGATAAATATATCAACGTATGGCAAAGCGAGCATGAACTAATTTTGACGGATAGTGATCAGAAGTTTGATGAAGTCTATCAAGAATTATCACGGCTCGAAATGACTGTTTAAAAAATCATTACCCTGTAAGGGATTTTAAAAGCAATTTATCCGTTAAAACAATTATTTTAACACTCAAAAACAAGGGAGCTGCTACACATGGAAACTGCAAAAAGAATCAGTCTTACACAATGGAACACAATTTTAAATAATCTAGAAGAACAAAATGAAGAGGTTGAAATTGTATGGTTGGATAGCGGTGACGAATGGTGTTTATGTAACGATTGCGAATTGTTTGAAGATGGATTTAAAGACGAAGACGAAGCAAGCCACCGTTTATACATGGTAACAAACGCAACTGCTAAAGGTATTTATTACTACGATCCACAAGACGGACGCGAAAACGCACCGCTCGACACGTTTAAGCTAGTAGACGTTTACGACAATGGCACGTTATTAATCTTCAATGTTTTGGACGGCCACAACGAAGTTAAAAAAGAATACGTTGAGACGTGCCAGGCAATCACAAAAGAGCGTTACGAAGAAATTAATAAATCATGGTTTAGATGACGTTGTAAGCTGCTAATAAATTAAAAAATCATAATCAAAAAGGGAGAAATCAAAATGAAAACAATGACACTTTTGAAACAAATCGCTCGCTATCAAGAATTAGATATGAGAAAACACAATGTATACAATGAAGAAAGAAGAGTTATTGAAAACAAGGTTGATCGACTTAAAAAGACAATCAAAAAGGCCGTAACAGAATTGTTTCCCGAGCTCACTGAAAAGGTAAAGGGTAAAAATGCAAGATATGAAAATGATTTTTATATCCATACAGCGGCCGAAATGTTAGGCAATCACAAGGACGGTATTGTATTTATACGCAATAGTGGTGTAGATTACTTTTATAAAAAAAGTGTCAATCAACGTACCATGTTTGATTACTATATGGCACAAATCCGTTACGATCACAAAGAGAAGCGCGATATGTTCGGCCGTCTCGAAAGCGCTGCTAAAGCAACAAACCGCACACGACAAAGCGATTCGATTCATATGTATAAGCTCGAAAACGGTGTACCTGTAAAGCGTTTAAGCATGGATAAGGCAATAGAGATGTTTGAAGAATTGCCAACGGTTGAGGAACTTGAAAAGAAGTTGAATAAAAATAAAGAGCTCGTAACGGCTTGAAAGAAAGGGTTTGAATGTATGTATACGATGAGAGACGTTAACAATTTTAAACTAAAAGATGAGGATTGCTATTACTTGCAAACTTATAACAGATGGTTAGACAAACAAGATCAAGAGACGTTAGACGAGTTATTTTATATAGCGTGTAACATCTATCCCGAGCTCGCGCGATGTTTACCCGCTAACATGGTAACAAAGTATGATATAGTGCCGGCCGTTGCGGAGATCCAAAAAGGCCATGTGAGAGCGCTAGAAAGTGATGGAGATCGGTTGACGTGTACGGGATCACCTGTAAACCTGCATAATGAGAGTAAGAGCTACATTGTTAATGTTAATCTACCAAAATATACGTATAATTATATACGCTGCTATGATAGCGACAAAGAGACCGTGATTAAATGGATATGCAAGACAAACAATGTAAAGTATTATCGCAATCACATCTTGAATGAATATGATATGTATACGGGATTGATACAAGGTAAAGCAATTCCATTGTTTAAAGTAAAGTTGATCGAGCATGGCAAAAAGGTTTATGCGGTTTATGTGATTGACGAGGATATTAAAAAATTTATTAAGATAAGTTGAGCGCTTGACCGTTGACGGGTTGAGTGCTTTTTTTATGTGATCGGCCTATGTGATCGTAAAATAAATATGATAGCTAATTAAAAAAGTATTGCGCGTACATTGTACGCATGGTATACTAAGAGTATCAAAAGAGGAGGTTATTGATATGAGTAAATTTATTGTTAAAGGGTTTGTTGTAGAATATGATTTATTGTTTGATCCTGAAACGGGTATGTATACATGGGAAAGCGAGCGCAAAGATCACGGGCAAAGGTTTAACGAAGTTGAGGCAGACACGCCAGAGCAAGCACTACAGTACGCTGCTATCATCAATCTAAGCGTGTTTGAAAATATCACGCTAATTGAAAAAGTAAATTGTGATATGTACGGATCACATGGTACTTATGAGATTAAGAAAGATCACAAGGCATACACGTTTGAAGGTTATGTTTTCGAAAGCGTGAGAGAGCGCGAGGAACGCGAAAAGCTGGATAGAGAGGCCGCGTTGTTTATGAAGCTATGCGAGGACGCGAGAGCGCCAAAAGCGGACGTAAGATGATGAACGTTCAACGGGTTTTAGAATCAGAAGGGTTAAAAGTCGCAAACTATAAATTTAGTTATGAAGACTATATAAACGGATCAGACAAAGAAAAAATATATGACGTTGAAACGGTTGACGGAAAATATTATTTGATCGGCATTGCAAGAAATGAAATTCATACGTGTTACGAAAGATAAGAGAATCCGAAAGGATTCTTTTTTTGTTGAGTGATCACGTTCAAAAATTATCAAGTTTTAGTTATACTAAATCTGTTAAACGGATATTGAAGAAACGTTTAATACTATTACTTTATAGCGAGATGATTTAAATTTTTAATAATGTTTACGATCAATGCTATTAAAATAAAAAAATATAATATAAAATTAAATATATAAACGTGCGATAATGTAATTAAGCAAGATAACCCAAATCAAAAAGGGAGCTAATCAAAATGAAAAATCTAATCGAAAACGAATTAAATGTAACTGTATTGCACCAGGTGGAAACGGCCAAAAATGTAAACAAGTTTATTGTTTTGGATGAAACAAGGAACGAATATAGTTTAGTTGTACGCGTTGACGAACCGAACGAACGGCCAAACAATCCTTTTAAAAATACATTAGGCTGCTCGCGCACATACTGGAAAGCGCCAGGTAAAGCGATTGTAAAAACGGTTGAGGAATTTAAAAAGGAAGTTGAGAGCGGCAAAATCATTTTAGACGACCAAAACACAGCACTAATCGATGTATCAGAAAACGCGTATTCGAAGCATGGCGAATACAATAATCGTTATGAGGTGTACTATTTTGTAAGACAGGGTGGCCATGTCGTCATGATGTATGACCGTATTAAGTACAAAGGGATTTTAGAAGGATACGGATATCTAGAAGATGGCGTAAGATCTAAAGGTTCGACCGACAGAGTGCGAAATGTGGCCGAGCTCGAAATTAAAGATAAATATAACCATATCGGAAAGTTTAACGAATACGGAGAACACGCCAGCATTAAAGAGACGAGTAAAGAAACCTATGTACACGTTCAAGATCTTTATATTTACCCTCATGATACAGAAATGTTTGATGTACCTTGCATGAGTCTAACAGAGTCAACACAAGGCGATTACAAAAACAATATTATACAGGTTAACGATGTAATAAGTTATGGCGTTTATACGGAGCTGGAAGGGTTTGAAGGAGAATGATTGCAAAGAGTCGAAAGACTCTTTTTTTGATTGAAGACAGTTGATCGAGTGATCGAGTTAAGAAATATGTTTACGATCACGAGCCGGGAATTATGTCGTTTTAGTTATATGGATTCCTGTTAAACGGATTTTGAGCAAGTCTTTATATATATACTTAATATAAGAGTAGAGATAATTATGATTTTTTAAGAATGAGTAGATCATAAAAAAATAAATTAAAAACGTGTCAGATCTTCACGACATGAGAAAATAAGAGTAAGCAAAACAACAAAACGAAAAGGAACGGTGAACAAGATGAACACAATCATGAACGCAATCGGCCAACAAGTAAACGTTACAATTAAGGAGCGCATGACGCTAGAAGTCGTGTCGGGCAGCAAAGAAGGCTTGTATACATTCGGATACGTTGCAAGATCTTTTAGTAAAGAAGAACGCGAATTTGTAGAAGTCCAGGCGGCCGAAGTTGTGGCAGCGATTGAAGAAGAATATACGACAGAATTTAATGAAGAGTATGCTACGGCCATTGAATACGTATCGGAAGATGAAGAGTACACAACGTACGCGGTTAAAACGTATGACGCTGTTTGGGAAAAGGAAGGCCAATATAAAGTTGAGGTTAATAAGGAAGATAGCGACCATATGATAATTAAAAACCTCAAAACCGGCCATACATGGTAAACACTAAACATACACTAGGAGGCGTTAACATGAAAGATCTTACTAACGTAACTGTAAAGCTCGAAGCTGGCGAAGCTGCTGCATTGTTTGGCGGTCAAGATATTCATGATGTAATTGTACGCGTTGAGGACGCGGAGAGCGGCCGGACACTATGGACGAACTTGTATTATGTGGACACTAAAGGCCAGCGTGTCGCGTTTGTCGAGTACGGAGAAGACGAAGAAGAAGGCGGTTTGTATGTGTATGAGGTTACGGGGAACGAGCTCGTAAGATCTCACACGGCCAGCGAGAGCGCGCCAGAATTTAGCAGGGTTCAATTATACTAAATCTGTTAAACGGATTTTGAACGTATGTTTATAACTATGTCATATATAAGAGAGAGGAGAAATTTATTTTCTTCTCTTTTTTAATTAAATAAAAAAAATAAAAATAAAGTGCGGAAAGATCTCGACAGATGAGATAATAAGGGTACAACAAACAAGGAGGAAAACAAAAATGAACAAACTCAAACAAATGCTCGCCAATGAAGGACTTACTATTAAAGAGGCAATCAAGCTAAACGAGGATTGGAACGCCGAAGGCAACGAGGTGCACACGTTGGGCGTGTACGTCAATGAGATGGAGGATGTGGGAGAAGCACACTTGACGGCGTGGGTCGAGTACGACGACGAGGGTTACGTTAACGAGGTTGACTATTCGGTTAACGTCTGAATGTTATACCAATTCCCAACGGACGCTAGAGCGCCCATATATAGACAAGCGCCATTGCCATCGAGCGGTGGCGTTTTTTCTTTTGTCCGAAGACGTGAGCGTCCGAGCGTGGTGGCGACATCATCGTCCAAGTCGCCCCAAGTCAAAAAACGTCAAAATCCGTCCAATCTCAAATTGTGGATAATATCCATTATCAACAATACGGTGGGGACAGTAAAGATCCACCCATTCGTCCTATCCTTCGGATAGGCCGATAGTAGTTACAAATCCACACCTCATCTTTTTCCCTCATATATCAAATTTCATTTCTCCCCTCCCCCTATAGCGATATCAAAATCCATATATCTCCTTTTTCCGATTCGATACCCAAACCCCCTCACAAACCCCAACCCCACACTATACCATTTGCCCCTATTTTCAGATCGTTTAAATCATATAAAATCCCTTACCCTGCCTTACTTTTCTCCCTCAAAATCCGTTATCGTCAAATCGTTTAATTTCCCTTACCCTTACTCACTTTTTCGCCCCTTTAAAAAACTCATCAAAAAATCTCTCCTCATTTCATCCCTCTTAAAACCCTCATTTTCCCTTATCCTCACTCACTTTTTTAGACTCCTAAATACACGCACAAAAAAGAACCCCTCTCGGAGTCCCAAAACCTCACTTTTCCCTTACCCTGTCAGAGAAATCATTCATTTTTTAGCCTTCTCACCCAACCCATATCCCACCAAATAGTCAATCTCTGATTTTACTCGGTCTGTCTTCTCTCGCTTCGCTCTCTCGATCACAGCATCAACTTCCCTCCTGATCACTCCCCCATATTCAACCTTCATCTCCAAACCGATATCCATCTTCGCGATCTCAGGCAGCGTCACATTCATCAACTCTCTCAGATCCCTCCGCAACTCACTCTCATACGTCTCCACATCCGCAATCTCAATCCCTAGCTTACGCAACCCCTGAACCCAATCCTTCACGACAGGCTTCGCTCTCTCCGGTGGACGGCCGTTCAAAGTGTCACCCAACCTCGCACCCATCTCGCTCTCCTGTTTATAATCCATATAATTAGCAAAAGACCCTACCATCAGCAGCAAGAATCCCCCGAAGAACACCAACCCGATCAGATACATCAAAAACATCTTCATCTCCTCCTCCCTCTTATCATACCCTATATCTCCCAATATTAAAATACTTTTTCATTTAATCTAGAGAGGGGGGTGTGTTTTTATCCAAACAAAAAGACCGTCCTGTAAGGGAGACGGTCTTTCCGAAAGGAGGAGGTAAATCATGAATGTCACAAAAACATCCGGTATGTATGGTATGCCCGAAAGGAATCACACCTCTCTTCACCCCTCTAGGGAGGCATATGATCAGACCGCTATCGATGGCAACGAGTGAGCGGTCGTCTCATGAAAAACGAAACGTATGTACGATACTAGTACATCATTCATATTCTCATATGAATTTTTAGGTAGTTTCCGCTACCTCTTAATTACAATATATACTTTTTGATTTCGATTGTCAAGCGTCTTTCGCTAAATCTCTGTTTTGTTTCATATGAAACCAACTATTATTCATACTCGCCACCGTCAAAGTAAATCACATTCCCTTCATCCTTGGTGTTCCCGAATGTCACTTCAAACCGATATGTATCATCCTCGTATCCATTGAAGCTCATTCGCTTCTGACCGACCACCAACTCTCCGTGATAGTAAGCCACAAACACATCGTCATCTCCTAGAATCACCAGGTCATGACGGTCTCCGATGGACTGTTCTCGCTCGTCTGCCAACAAACTATGTGCATTGACGGCCTCTAGATACCGATCTTTCCATACCCCGATTCCCTCTTTCGCTTCTTCTAAGTCTGCCTGAGCGATATACAACTCTTCCTGTAGGTCTCGGAGAGTGGAGCGGGACTCCGACAACTCATCCAAAACTTCCTCATATCTCTCTTGTTTCGACTCGAGTCTAGCAGTCACAACATCCAGGTCTAAGTAAAGGAATACGGCATACACCGTCAATCCCGTCGCATATGCCACCAACAATGCTAACCACATCATCAGCGCCCACCTACCGTCTCTGCATCATCATGCGTCTTGATCGTGTCATACGCCTTCTCAACCTGCTTCCGCAAATTATCCATATGTCCGAGCGGTCGTGTCATCAGTAAGCTATGTAAACCTTGCACCTCGCCACCAGTCAGGTAAACGAACCACAAATCTTCGTCAGAAGACTCATTTTCGAGCCGAATTCTCTCTTCTAAATCTTCAATCAATCCCTCGAAAAGCGCTAAATCTGCCTGATACACCTCAATTTTACCTGTTTTCGCCTCATTTAGCATCAAAATCAATGATTTTAGCTTATCTTTGGTTGTCATCATAACTCCCCAACTCCAATTCGATAATGTGCATTAAGCGAAATGTCACCTTCGGAAAACTGATAATCCACAATCTGAATCTTAGGGTTCGCCTTCAGACGTAAGTCGTTGTCGTAGGCCGAGCGGTAATACACCATCTTCGCATCCACGTTTTCGCGCGGGTTTACGATCATTTCAGGCTTTGCACCATCTACCGAAACGAAAACAATCAAGAAATTGTATTCCACTTCCTCTTGCACCGATTCATAATCTTTCAACATGGAATTCATCGTCACTTTTCTCATCACTCCATCAACCCCTTCGCATTCATCTCATAGTCAAACCGATTCGCAAACGCACCAAACAGATCGAACGTCTCAGGATGATTCTTCATCCACTTACACCGAGCGATCGCACATTCAAGAGCAATCTTGGGATGTAGGCCGCTCGTCAGAAGAAAAAACATCTCCGGTTCATCAAAATGAACCAATGCAGCCAGGTAAACGAAGTCATGCTCGAGTTTACGTTGCTCAATCGCATGGTTCTTCGCGTCAAGCTTCATCAACATCTCTTCTTCGTTAAACTCAGCCCGATCGACCAACCGCAACAAGCCGTCATAGCCGTCGCGGAGGTCTTCGAGTTGAAACCTTGTATTCTCGTCAAATTCATACTGATTGTGAAGCTTGAAATCTTCCCACAGGTCGATCATCACTTTTTACTCTCTACTTCTTGAGTCAACGTCGGAGCGACACCTTGAATCTCGACCCAACCATGCTTCTGACGCGCCTCAGCTTCTTTAAGTTTGATGAGCTCAGGTGTGATCGAGTTCGAGAGCAACTTGTTGGCCTTCGCTTCAGCTTCGGCTTCAATCACGGTCTTTTTCGCTTTAGCGTCGGATTCTACGAGGATTCGCTCCGATTCGGCCTTCGCGATTTCGAGCTCCGTCTTCTTACGGTCTAACTCCTGGCTCGCTTTCACTCGCGCATCAATCGCCTCTTGTGTTTTCTCATCTGGCTTCGGAGCACCCAATGACAAGTCTTCGACGATGAATCCAAGTTCTAACACCTTGTCGGCAAATTGTGCCTGAATGTCAGAAGAAACTTGCGATGACTGCTCTCCGAACAACTCAAGAACTGTCACCTTGCTAACCTGATCGCGCGCTGCGTCGAACAACTGTTGACGAAGATATCCTTTCGTTGCGATATCATCCACCGATACAGCTCCATACTTGTTAAACAAGTCGACGACCTTTTCAGGGTTCACCGAGAACGAGTAAGAGAAGTCGACTGTGACGTTCTTACCGTCTTTTGTACTCAACACTAAATCCTTGATTGATTTCGTCTGTGTACGTGTCGGATACTCGATTACCTTGTCAAAAGGAGCGACAACCTCCCATCCTGGTTGGAAGACCTCTTTCTGAACGCCGTTAGACGGTTTGTAATGTACACCCACATGACCTGGTTCGATCTTTTCGACGACGAATGGTGTTGCCACTAAGCCCAATACCAATACTGCTCCACCTACGATTGCTAATCCCTTATTCATTCTTCATCCCGTCCTTTGTATGTAAGTAGTTTTTCGAACCCGTATACCACGATTCCAATCACCAATATTGCCAATACACCCGTTACGAATAAGTGCATCACTTTTCACCAAGCTTTCGTGGATACCCGAGATTGCCATCCCGATACCCAAGTTCGTAGCCGTCATAGAAACCCGTACTGTGGCCGAGGTAGAACCCCAATCCAACAAACAGTCCGATCACAACAGTTCCAGCAAAAATCATCATCATCTTTCTCACCCTTTTCTTGTGTTTTCGTACAGCGTTTTAAGAACACCTGATCCAGACTAATACCTAACCCTTACTCAACCCCATGAGGTCGTTTAACGTACACACGTACAGGCGCTCTGACGCTTAGAATCGATTTATGGATATACGCCACGAGTATTGATGGGGTCTCGGCGTCAAAACCCTCTAAGACCCACTAAGCTGAACGATTTTCAACATAGTCGTTTTTTCCTGTCAATCCAAAGCGTTTCTGAGAGCCAACGTTTTCCGAATACCTAGGTATATCCAAAACTAGTGACATCGTTTTCTCCTGATAACTCTCTACGCTGTGGCTCTCAGAATCGATTCTTACGTGTTCTGCGCTTCTCGCATCTTACGCATACGTTCTGCTAAGGCTGCACGTTGCTCCTCTGACATGACACGCTTCTTAGAGATTCGTACATTCGCATCTTCGATTCTCCCTCGGATCGAGTTGATACCGTATTGATCCTCAGTCATCGTCGCGTCGACCAAAAGTTCCTTATACTTACGAATATGAGGCGGGTGAGTCGAGTAGAAACTCCACAACCCCGTCTCTGCCTCATATACGATCACCGTTTCTTGTTCGTCTTTTGGATAAGCCATCTTTAATCATCCTTTACTTTTTTATTTAGAATTCAAACCGCTCAAACTATCGCCGTATGCTTCTAGCCACTTGATCGCCTGGTAGCTTTCTAGCGGTGATACCTCGCCGTCTAATATGTAATCATATGTATATTCATCAATATGTCGTTCTGTTTCGTGATTCAAAAGCTTCGGATCGACATCCTCACCCTTGCTCTTCATTCTCATCAACCGAACCTCGTCGGAACATCTCACATGAAACAAGATGAACCCGTTTCGTTTCGCCCACTCATACTCATTCGGCTGCCTAAGATCATCGATGACAACCAACTGATTGTCTCCCATATCTCGCTCGACCCATTTCACCCAAACGTCTGGATCGATCTCTCGAGCCTTCTGACCGAAATCCTGATACAGCTTTCGTGGCTTCACATCGCTATCCACATCGAATACCTCATGAGCGAACTGCTTCAGACGAGTTCCGAATGACAACTTCTGATATCCCAAATACTCCTCTAACAGATCTGCGATGGTAGACTTCCCGCTTCTCATCTTACCGATCAACGCTACTCTCAATACCCTTCACTCCTATCGATTATGATTGATTATTATCTATCGATTACTATAATAGATAATAATCCTCTACCTCTATATTATATAATACTTTTTGATTTCAATCAATCAAGTCGATCATTAATCTTCATATTATCGGATTCTTATTATAAAGAGAGTACCCCTCATCTTTTTCTGACGAAAAAGAGTTCGGGTGCTACACTCACTACGTTCGTTTCGCTGGTTATGATTATTTGAGTATTGATTAATTAAGTTCTATGTAAAGCAAATCCTTGTATAGAAAGATATATATATAATTGTTTTATATATACAAAGATTTGCTTTACATAAAAACCTATATGGTATATAGATAATTGACTATAAAAATAAAAATATAACGAAATGAGCGTAGCGAATTGAGTACACGAAGCGCTTCTGTGAAACAGAACGCTGAGTGGAAAAGAATAGAGCGTTTTTAAATGTAAAGCAAATCCTTGTATATAGAAGATATGCCTATTATAAATACATATACAAAGAATTGCTTTACATAGAAGATTGAAATAAAAAAGTATTTATGTTATCATTAATTTAACATTTAAGTAAAGGTGGAGAGGGTATGGTTAAAGTTCTATCTAAGAGAGAGGCCGTAGAAGAGTATGGTACTAAACCTCAGAAAGATCACTTCAATAAATATCGACGATTTACATCGAAACGAGTAGAGGAGTCTTTATTCAAAACGCTCGAACAACATTACTCTAATGTAGAACGAGTCAAAGAAGGAAGATCTATTTGTTACCGACTGTCAGGTAAAAAGAGCGAGGTTTCCGACAGACAGGATGACCGAATGCTTAACGGGAGTAATATGCGCGTACCTTATAGCTACGACTTAGATATGGCTATCATCGGGTATCTTGAAGGTACTGAGTCGCCAAGCGCGTTTAGACCTAGAACCGTAGCGTCATGGATGGTCGAGATGGGTATTGCGACGAGAAGTATGCACGACGCCTATCTGAGCCGTTTCGATGAATCTCATAAGAAGATGCAGATTGACGATCTGATCGACGAGAACGTGATCGAGGCAGGACAAAACAAGGTGTTTAGTGATTACATCGATTTCCACGACACAGTCCGTAGAAACATGGAGTCGTCTTTCAACCGACTACTGAAATCAAAAATCATTGGCAGTTTAGATGAGTATTGGGCGCTTGTGATCAAGCACGAAAAAGTCCAGTACATTGATGAGAACGGAGAATTGTTCGTCGAGTACGAACCTACCGGATCTATCCATCAGGCGATTACCGCAGAAGAAATGGGGAAAGTTCTGTCAACAAGAAGAAAATTGATTGTAGATAACGACCTTACATATAGCGACATCAAATACAACAACAAGCATAAGGCAGAAAAAATTGATAAATGTAAAGAAGATATCGAAGAGGCTATGAAGACGGTACTAGACCCTGATCCAGACGGATGTCCTCGTCAAGTCGTATACGTCTACAAAAAGCAAAGCTTCTACATGAAGGCGACGCCTCCGACGGTGATCAAATATATCAAGAAAAAAATTCTTCCGTTTTGCGACCCAAAACAATCGGCCGAACTGCTTATTGAAAACTACTCAGGCAAAAAGCGCGATGGTGAGTATCTAGAAATTCTTGAATCGTTTCAGAAGAACAAAAAGATTGCAATCGAAAATCGATCTGAAAAGATTTCGGACAAATTCAACAACTTTCTCAAAATAGAAGACGCAAAGCTTGAAGAGGTGAATGAGATGGGAGGGGAGTGGTCTAGTGCTGCTGAAATTTATTCATCTTCCCTTAAGCAAGGTGCGTACTTTCGAGACGTCATCAGCGGCAAACACTCCGAGGTGATCGGTAACGTAGACAAATTCTACCTTTCGAATCCTAAGCCTCTTCACTTGAGAATGAAACGAAAAATCGAGAAGAAGTCAGCGCTCGGCAAGCTGTACGACTTCTCTGTATAATACTAAAAGGGACGGCTTACGCCATCCCTTTTTTCTTGATCTCATTTTTGATCTGCATCTTCACGCTGCGGTTCATGCCGTTGATGAACTCGAGCAGTTCGTCTTTAGACAGCCCGTCCAACATAGACAAGTCAATCTCTTTTCCGATCAAGAGGCTCTGTGACTGCGAGAAGTCTTCGTTGTTCTCGATGTACCGCTCTGTCGTAGAGAAGTTCTTGTGCGCCCCCTGTTTCTTCGTCTTCATAGCGTCGTACCCCGTCTGCACCCACACCTCTGTCACACCGGCCTTCTTCAGCGAGTGGAACGTGATATTGCGCTCTTTCGGAACCCCCATCTCCTCAGACAGACCCTTAACCATGTTCAACGCAGTCCCAGGAGACAATTTGAAGATCGGCTCATCGTCCTCTTTAAACATCATGATCATGCGGATCTCTTCGTACAACTCGTCACGGATAGCCTTCGTATCACGTTCTCCGCCCTTCCCCACCGTTGTCACCGTCCACACGCCTCGCTGATTCATAAAGTCCGTCTTCGTCAATCGCAAGAGCGAATCCAAGCGGAAACTCGTCACCACGGCCAAACGAATGAGGGCGGCCTTCATCTGACCGTTACGGTGAGACAGGACACGGCTCGCCATCATCTCCGTCTCTTCATACGTGAGCACCCCATACGAGTTCTGAGCGCCCTTCACAGAGCCGGTATCGAACGCCGATAAGTTGATGTCATATCCGTCCAAGCGGTCAAGGTAGCGCATCAGAGAGCGTACAGAGACGACTTTACGATTGATCGTGGACGAGGCAGTCCCTTTCTCCGACAGATGGACGAGATATTTGTCGACGTCTTGCGGCGAGAACGATACGTCTGACTCCAATAGACCGGAGACAGCCTTGTTCTTCGAGAAGATGAAGAACTCCTCGATATCTCGCTCATATGCCCGTCGTGTCTGATCGGAGTTGAGCCCCTTCTTATCTAAGAACAATCGGATATTGCTCTGAATGTTTGTCGTGTTCAACGCTACTGTTTTGATGGCTTCCATTGTCGATCCGCTCCCTTATGCTTAGTTGTTGATAACTTTATTATCCATATTTTTTGATTTCGTGTCAACCCCTAAGACGCTTTACTTTTTGATTTAGATATGGTATATTTTATATAGAAATAAAGAACGAAATTGAGAGGAGATTTTTCATTGAAACAAGAAACAAAACAACTTGAAATCACCAAGATCAGCTATGTATCGGACGACAAACGCTTCTATATCTACCAAACCAAGGAAGTCGATACGAGAACCCGGGCGACACTAAAGGGTTACATGCCGGAATTCTCAGTGGGCATGGTCGTCGAATGCTATGTCAAAGAGACGTCGCACCCTACGTATGGCAAGCAATATGAGCCCATCAGCTTCGTGGAGCGAAGTCCGCAGACACCGCAGGAAAAACTGGCGCTCATGAGTCTCTTCTTGACCGAGAATCAGGTCAAAGAGTTTATGGAGGTCTACAAGAAGCCGTTCGATATCTTTAAAGAGGTCGAGACAGACTCTCTCCGATGGGAGGAAGTCAAAGGGTTTGGCAGAAAGAACTACAATACGTTGGTCAACAAGGTCAAGAACCGAAAAGGCGGAGCGATCATCTCGGCCAAACTCACCAACTTCGGTGTCAACGCGCAGATGGGAGAACAACTCCTCAAACGTTACGGTAGCGTAGATAGAGCGCTAGAGATCATCGCAGACAACCCATATGTGCTCACGAACTTCCGTGGACTCGGCTTCAAGACGGTCGACCCGATCGCCCTCAAGATGGGTGTGCCGGAAGAAAGCGTCTATCGGATCACTTCGGCCGCACGATACATAACGAAAGAAAATGAACAATCAGGTTCTACATATATGAGTAAGAAGGCGTTTATCGACGAGATGTTCGACCTCCTCTCGATCCCCGTCTCACGGATCAACGAAGTCAACCTCGGAAACGACATCCATATCGACGAGGAGCGTAAGACGGTGGCGTTCCAAAACACCTACTTCCGCGAGACGTTCACCTCAGAGTTTATCGCAGACTACGTCAACCGAGATGTCGACGAGTTTCCTTTGAACGACGAGCAGGTGGATGCGTTTATCGTCCAGTTCGAGAAAAAGAACGAGGTGACGTTCACCGAACAGCAGAAGAAGTTCTTCTATGCGGTAAAAGATCATACCATCGTCTGCCTGCTCGGATACGCAGGAACAGGTAAATCGATGCTTCAGAAGGCGCTCGTGCAGATGGTCGACAGCGCTGGATGGGCGGTAACGCTCACAGCCCCTACCGGACGTGCAGCGAAACTCCTGCAAGAGTATACCGGGGTCAAGGCAGGAACGCTTCACAGCAAGCTCGGTATCGGTGTCGACAAAGACGAGAAGGACGCCGAATATTCGGACGCCTTCATAGAAGAGGATTTTACGGCAGAGGAAGACGATAAAGAACCTTATGCGATCAACGAAGAAGTGTTCGTCGCAGACGAGTTTTCGATGACCGACACAGAGATCATGTATCACATCGCGAAGAACAAAGGGATCGCAAAACGGTTCGTCTTTATCGGAGACCCCGAGCAGCTACCATCGGTCGGAGCAGGAAAGGTTCTCCTTGACCTCACGCAAAACGGTGTCAAGACGATCGAGCTCACCAAGGTCTTCCGTCAAGCGGAAGGCGGTATCTTAGATCTCGCCACGAGAGCACGTCAGAAGCAGAAGCTCGTGTCTGAAAACAACGGTGCTTCGCGGCTAGGCTCGGACACCATCTTCCATCAGACGTCGAAAGAAAAGATCAAGAAGGCCGTCATCGTCTATATGAAGAAGCTGACAGAAAAGATCGACCTATCGGACATCACGGTCATCTCCCCTACGAACAAAGGAGATATCGGCGTCCAAGAACTAAACAAAGAGATTCAGAACGAGTTCAACCCTCACAATCCGATTTCACCTGAGATCGAGTTCGCCGGATATACATATCGCATCGGAGACCCGATACTCATCACAGACAACACGCCCAATGTCCTTCTGTATCACTCGTTCCAGCAGATCTTGTTTGTAAAGCAACCGGACAGCGAACTGACAGCACAAGAGATCATTAAGAAGAAGACGATGCCGCCTCTGGCTAAACTTGAAAAGTCGGCAGACAAAGCAAAACTTTTTAATGGCGAGATCGGCAAGGTCGTCGGTATCCACCTTGACTCGAAGACGCTCTATATCGACGTCAACGGCGTTACGTATGCGTGGGAAAGAAAGCTCTTCAAGAACTCTTCTCTCGGGTACGCGATGACTGTCCATAAGATGCAAGGGTCGTCGAACAAGGCGGTCATCTTCGTGGCCGACAAGTCGAATACATATATGTTAAACCGCCAACTCGTCTACACGGCGATCACGCGAGCACGAGAACGACTCGTCATCATCGGTACGGGTTACACTATCAACGGTAGCGTCAAACGGGACGGCAGCATCAAACGGAAGACGATGCTCGGTGAACTTATTTCAGAAAAATTAACGAAATCAAAAAGTATTAAGGGAGATAATTCAAAATGAAACTTTATGTCTGCAAATCACTCAAACAATATCAGTTCCTACGTTCACAAAAGGTCTACCCGCTTCTCGCCAAGATCCGTACATACGATGAAGACCCGAAATTCGACGGACGCCCTGCTTCGATCTTCGAGGTGACAGAAGAGTTGTCTTCTGCCCTCGTGGAATGGTCGAAGCAATACGGAGGTGCTGGTCGTGCGTGAAGAAGTAGAAACGATCATCATCGACGGGATGGAACTGCCGAAGCGTTTCGAGGGAATGCGTTTCGGTGACAGCCCGTTCGAAGAACGAGGCGACATCCAGGCGTTGCGCGAACTCGTCCACTCGAAGCTAAACTACCTCTCGAAGTACGGGGAAGAGCGAAACGAGCTCGTCTCCTCTTTATTGGGAGAGGTAGACTTCCTCGAGGACATCATGTCGGCCGAACGCACGATCATCAAGGAGCACAAGAAGGCGTCATCATTCCTTTCGGAAGACCAGACGCTAGACAAGACACTCGCGACGCTTGCGGACTACATCCTGTTCACGAAGTTCGATAGCGAAGAGCAGGAACGTGCATTCTTAGAATCACTGTCAGAGAGCACAGACCATGTGTTCCAGAAGCGCCCCCGTGAGTACGACTATATGAAGCGTGTCACGGATACCGCTCACGAAGTCCTCACGAACGACTTCTCCGTCCTAGAGGCGACAGGCAAGACGCAGCTCACGAGCGAACAGAAGTTGGATATGAAGCGTAAGCGTTCGTCCTTCAAGTTGGCGGATGAGTATCTTGATGAAGCCTATTGGGATACATACAAGAAAGGCAACGAGATCCCTTTCTACCACGGCGAGGTGACGACGCAGCAAGAGGTGTTCGAGGACTTCAAGCGCGACATCGACTACATGCGCTACTATCTCGGCGTGAACGAGACGAAGGATATGCAGGACATCATCAGACAGAACACGATCAAGGCGATCGAGAAGGAGTCTGAGGGCAAGGAGTTGCCGAAACACTTCACGCCCGAGCGACAGTACAACCTTCTTCGGAAGACGTACTCGAGCGTCAAAGGTGAGTACGAGATCATGAAGCGTCAACTCGTCAAGACGGTCACACTCTCCCCTGACGCCGGTAAACCGGTGTACGACATCAACTCGAATACATATTACGAGAAGGAAGACGGTGAGATCGTCGAGGTGTCTACGAACGCCATATCGCTTGGCGACTTGAAGACGTACCGACCGCTCCTCACGATGTATGCCGAGCTATGGGACAAGTACGACGGGAACTATACGTCTGATTGGTACTGGCTCTTATGGGAATTCAAGCGACTCCTGGACAAAGCACCACTCACGACGGAAGAGCGTGACGTGTGCTCGCTCCTGATCGACGCGCAGACACAATCGTCCGTGGCCGAGAAGCTTGGGTTGTCGACCGTGGTAATCAACCGCATGGTCAACTCTTCGATTCCGAAGAAAGTCCATCAGACGTATCTTGAAGAGGTCGACGAGCATGTGTACACGCACAAACTCAAAGGAAAATACAAGACGTGTACGAAGTGCGGAGAGACAAAGCTGATCTCTAACGACCGTTATTTCCAGAAAAACACATCTTCAAAAGACGGATTCCGAACAATTTGTAAGAAATGCTCGAATTCATAAGGGATTAGGTGGAAATGTGAAATATTTCTTGTCTAACTCCCCCTTAGTTATGAAGGGTATTAAATAAAAAAGTAAAATGATTATTTTACCGCATACATAAAAACCGAAGAGAGATGTGGACGCACGTCTCTCTTCTTCTATTAAACGATGACAGGATGGATGATTACGATGAGCAAAAAGAAAGCGATGAACCGCTCCGAGTTCGCCAAGATTTTGGCGAAAGACATCGGCGCAGATATTCCGACGACGACAGATATTATCAACACGGTGTTCCGCTCGCTCTTCAGAGAACTGAAGACAGCAGAGAAGATTACGATTGCCGAGGTCGGCACGTTCGAAGTGAAGACACGAAAAGGCACGATCCGACGAAACCCGAAGACAAGAGAACCCGTGGTGACGCAAGACAAACAGACGGTTACATTTAGACCTTCAAACAAGGTGAAAGACAAGTTTAACTGACGACGAAAATTCGATGATGATCGGGGATAACATGATGACGACCGAAACGAAGATGAAGAAGTTTGTAGTCGATACGAATGTGGTGCTGAATAACATCAGCGCCTTGAATCCGAATGAGGTCGTCGTGACGACCATGCTTTTACGAGAGATCGAGAAACACAAGTCGTCACGGTCGAGTGACCTAGCCTATCGTGCGCGTGTCGCACAGCATTGGTTGACGTTACATCAAGACCGTCTCGAGTACAACACGAAACCTTATCGATTGAACAAGCTACTTGAACACGGCGAATATGATGAACAGTATGTGGACAACCAATTCTTAGAGTGTCTGCTTCAAAACCCTGAGTACGGATTGATTACGGAAGATATGTTGCTCGGGATTCAAGCGCATGGATTCGGAGTCGAAGTAAAACAGCTTCAGCAAGTGTCGACGGATGTGTATTCATACAAGGGATATACAAAACTCGACCCGAACGATGACGTGGAAGCAGAGTTGATCGACCGAGTATGGATGGACGACAAGACGGTGGCAGATGAGATGAAGTTGGAGATCAACCAATATGTTATCATCGACGACCCGTCACAACAGAAATTCAAAGAGATGGTGCGACGTTGGAACGGCGAGTCGTTCGTGGAAATCAAACTCCCCGAATATCGTGTCGTCAAACCGCGTAACGCCGAACAAGCTTGTGCGTTGGATGCTTTGAACAACCCGGATATCACATCGGTATTCATCTTAGGATTGGCTGGCTCAGGCAAGACGATGATGTCGGTGAAGATGGCGCAAGAGAAAACGATTCGAAAAGGCGACTTTGGTCGGATCGCACTCATGCGTAAAGCAGATGTATCGAGCGTCGGATTCCTACCTGGCGACATGGACGAGAAGATGGGCGTGTTCTACGAGACTTTCGTACAACATTTAGACGACCCTATCCAAGACCCTGTACATATGTCGGAGAACGGACAGCTCACGAAACACGAAATCAGCTTTGTCAAAGGCTTATCGATGGATTCGACATTGATCTTGGTGGACGAGTGTTCGGATTTGAGTTTAAAAGAAATTCGAAACTGTGGTACGCGTGTCGGCAAGGATTCGAAGATCGTCTTTACGGGCGACTTCGCTCAAACGAACGATGCGTTCGTGAAATCTTCGGGCATCATCGAGGCCGTGAACAAACTTAAAGGCGATCCGCAATGTGCGATTGTGGTGCTCACGCAAGATGAGCGTTCTGAGACATGTAAGATGTTTGCGAACAAGTTGTAAATCATAAATCATACATACCGCGATTCTCGAAGGATTAGCCACTTTTGAGAATGGGCGCAGATGCGTAGGGCTATGTGTCTGAGGAGAGTACGACATTGGGTCGGAAATCCGTCGTCTCAAGGAAAACTGTCATGCGCAGACGGCTCGCAGAGTTCGGTTAGAGCGGGCAACTATTCATACCGCATCACAAGGGAATTGGTCGTGCTTATCGCGCGGCCACCCTCAAAGATCACACACAACTTAATAGTGGTGCAGCCGAGCTCCACGTTAAAAACAGAAAGACAGCAACCTAGCTAGGTAGATTTCGAAGCAGGTCGGACTGACCGACCAACATCTGCGCCGCCTTGAAAGATAGGTGTGCGCGGATTATTTTTAGTTCTAGCCTTAGAAAAGGCTGATTTGAGCGCTAAAAACCAATAAAAGAGAAAAGGATGATGAAGATGAAAGCCGTGATTAGCACTCTGCAAAGGGAAGCAAAACGTATTAATGCTGAAATTAGAAGTACAGAGTCAGAGATTAATTTTCAGGAAGAGTTGCTACAAAACCGTAAAGATTACTTAGGCGAATATAAGCAACGTCTTGCAGAACTCGAAAACCACATTAAAGATCTCGAAGAAAATAAAAATCAACCTATCGACATTCAAGCCGAGCGGGTTAAAGCAAGAGGTTTTAAAGTCGAAAGTCCTTGTTGCTGCAAAAACTAATATCATGCTGATTAGTCAGCACCACATTAAAGATGCGTATCTTCGGATATGTGAGTCGTGAAGACTCAACATTAGAGGAAAGACCTCAACAAAGTCCCAGAGGTGGCTTGCTAGAAGGATAACTTCAAAACAAGTTAAGTGGCCCGTTTTACTTCACAGCCACGGCTGTCAACGCTGATTAATTTGCTTGTCCGCCAAGGCGAAGACACACAATACAGCGTATTTATTGATAAAAACTCGGCCTGTCTATCATTCCCCGGGCTGTAAGCCGAGTTTTTATCAAATTTGGCATCCAGAATTCCTACTCAGACCCCCGAAGGTCATCTTGTATCGATCCAATCGACTGTCAACGAGACTTCGGACAAAAGGCTGTGTGGGCGAATGGGTGTTCAAAACTAGCGGGTTAGAGATGAAACCTGCTCCGGCGTAGCGGCTTTGAAAAAAGGAAAACAATGCTACGAAAGCTATCCCCCTAAGGCGTAGACGGGGCGTCATCTATTTTTTAGAACAGTAGTTCGAAAACGCCTCTGAATATGCGAAACACTTCGAGCCTTCTATATTGAGGGTGTCCTCATTTGGATAACCCGCGCCTTAAGTGGTGCAAATTTGATTTGTAAAGACCAATTTGGTGGCAAAGAAATTTGTCACGACCCTTTGGGGTCTTATTTGATTTACCGGAACCCGACACGCCTAGCATAGAAGCGAACCTCGTCGGGTCTTTATATTTTGTGCCTAGCGCACCGCACAATTGAGTGCATACATCGTCCTGCCTCGTTGCGGACAAATTATCACCGGATCAGGTTCGCAACCTGACGAAAAAGCCACAACTACGTGGGACGTCACTTTTGGTTTCAGGCGTTATATTTTCATTTTTGACGTCCAATAAAGGCGCCATTTTATCATGAGGGTCAACCCTCACCTTTCTAGAATCGAATGTCGTGAGGTGGCAAAACACCTGGCTAAATAAAATTCGAGAGGTGATTAGACACCTGGCTAAAAAACTCTAATGAGGTGTGGGAAACCTGGCCAACAAACTCCCCTTCATTCGATTCTACTATCATGTCGATTCGTCGACACCAGAGCAAAGTCCTGTACCACACCCGGACTAAAGCGGTTAGGGAGACCTCTCCGCAATTGAATTAGACATGAACTCGCCACGCCTATCAACGATGCGGACTAGGGCGAGTCTTTTTTTTGCAAACAAAATTCTAACATTAGAACATAAATAGTCTAACGTTAGAACATTAATCTTCTAATTATAGAACTTATATATTCTAACATTAGAACATACATAGAAACGGAGAGATGAACGATGAACGAAAAATTAAACTACCGACTCCGCTTCCTTGAGGTTCTTGCAGAGCTTCAGAAAGCCGGTCACAAATGCAACACGGAGATCAAAGAGCAACTCGATATCGTAAAAGACGAGCTCGAAAAGGTCGAAGACTTCACCTTTGAATCGGAGGTGGTCTGAGATGCCAGCAGAGATCAAACATTCGGTTTCACTTAAAGGATCATTGGACGTCGGCACGATGCGCGTCACAGAAATCACGAAAGCCGGTGAGTTCGAATACGACCTCATGGAAGTCTTGAAACGTTTCCATGACGCAGAAGTCGTCATCAGCATCACCGAGAAAACGACCGTTGAACCAGTAGATTCGGAGGACTAATGATGATTGAAATCAAACGATTGAGCGACGAGACCGAACAAGATTATTTCGTCCGCATCTGCTCGAACAAGGATCAATACGGTCTGAGTTGGGTAGAGGTCGGACAGATCTTGAACGAAGAGTTTGGCAAGGATCACGGCGAGTCGAAGTGGCGCAAGAAATATGCGGCCTTCCAAGAAGGTATGAGATATGCGGAAGACAAGTCGGTATCGTTTGACGATCTGACAGCAGAACTCGAAATCAAACGTCGTGAGCTCGAAAAAGAAAAGATTCGGGTGCAAGACCAACGCCGTATCTACAAAGGTTATGTGCGTGACGAGGCTCGAGTCGAAGAGATGAAAGCGAATATGCTTCATGAGATCCGTCTTCTTGCACAGAGCAAACCGCTCATCCAAGAAGACTTTTCTGTTCCCGTCGTATCGGAACGCGAAGGTCTCACGGTCTTCTCGGACTGGCACTTCGGGACACATGCGAACAACGCATGGAACAAGTTCGACAACAACGTGTTCTTCGAACGGGTCGCCTACCTCAAGAACCGTGTGATCCAACACGGGATCGAGAACGGGATCGAGCGTCTGCATGTGGCCGTATTGGGCGACATGATTTCAGGACTCATCCATCAGACGATCCGTATCGAAAACACGGAGAACGTATCGATTCAGACAATGCGTGTCGGAGAGGTGCTTGCCGAGGTCGTGAACGAACTATCCGAGCACTTCAGTATCGACTACTACTGTGTGCGAGGCAACCACGACCGCATCACACCACAGAAAGACTTGACGCTCTCTTCTGAGAGTTTCATGGATATCATCCACTGGTACGTGAAAGCACGTCTCGAGAACAACGCTCGTGTGACGTTCCACGAGAATCAAATCGATGAAGAATTGTGTGAAATCAACATTTGCGGAGACTTAGTGTACGGGGTTCATGGTCACAAGGATCGACCGAACAACGTGGTCGAGAACTTGACGCTCATGACCGGCCGAAAACCGGCTGCCGTTCTCCTTGGACATCGACACCACCACTTCGAAAAAGAAGTTCACGGCGTTGACATCATTCAAAACGGCACACTCTCGGGTGTGGACGAATTTGCGAAAGACATTCGGGCGACAAGCATCCCCCATCAGAAATTCATGGTGTGGGAGCGTGAACTCGGACGACTCTGTACATATAACCTGCGCTTCAATTAAGGAGTGACAGACATGGCAAGACCGGTCAACACAGACAAATTCAAGGGTCTGAGCAGCAAGGTGAAGAACGGGACGCTGAAGACGTGTACCTGTTGCGGTGAGGAGAGGAAATATAGCGAATACTATAAATCCTCCAACCCGTATCATTCTGACGCCCTATTCCCGACCTGTAAAACATGTATTTTAGACCAGTTTGACGAGACGAGCCAGGTATCGGTCTACGACACGCTTCGACGGATGGACAAACCGTTTATCGAAGACAAGTGGATTGCGGCAGAAAATAGCTCGGAAGGAAAAGCGGTCTTAGGGAACTACTTCAAATCCATCAGCATCAGCAGCATGTCGAACCTTACATGGGACGACTCGGAGTTCCCCGAATCAGAAGATGACGACGAGTTGAGCCAGGCAAGTAAGACTCGGTGGGTCGGTTTCAGTTCGGCAGAGAAGATCAAACTAGAAGCGATGTATCAAGAGATGTTGAGTGCTTACGAGGCGGATACACCGGTCAAAAGAAACCTTTATCGAAGCTATGTGATCACATTGCATAAATCAGACGAAGCTTTATTTAACGGAAATGTATCTGAGTACGAAAAACTCCAAAGAACGGCATCGAGCCAAATGGGTGATGCCCGTATCAAACCACTCCAGGAGACCGGTTTTGACGAGAATTCCACGGCCACTTTCGGTCAGTTTATGGAGAAGATCGAGAACGAGCGTCCTATCCCCGAGCCATTAGACATCTTCGAGGATGTGGACGGGATCAAGAAATACATGACTAAATGGTTCACCAACCAGATGCAACGAGCGCTCGACCTCCGTTCGAAGAACGACGATATCGAGTCCGTTTTGGATGGTGACAAGTAATGGGTGCGTTTCAAGTCAACAGAAACAAAGACAAGCGCGGAGGAAACATATACTCTCGCGAGAAGAAGCAGCGAAAAGACGGTCTTCCTAAAAACAAGGCCGACAGATTGAATGAAGGGCTTTTGGTATGGGGTTCTTTCTATCGAGCAAACCCACACCGCTTCATCAAAGATTATTTCGGTCTCGACTTAAAGCTGTTCCAGATGATTTTGATTTATATGATGTTCCACAGTAGTATCACCGCGTTCATCGCGGCCAGGGGATTGGGTGGATTCGCCCCCTATTAGAGCGATCTAGTATGGAAAACCGAGGAATATCGGTGAAAGGATATGGATTGCACGTTCCCAACACCGAGATAATCATTCGTTTTAAAAGATGAGTGATATCGTAACGCATAGGCATGTCTGAAACTGCTTTGGCAGAACATAGTGACGCCCACGAGTCCTTGGCTTCTCTAGACGAGAAGAAAATATATGCTGACCTATATCAAGACCATGTAGATATAGAAGCAGAGGATAAAAAGCCTTTGCGATAACAAAAGTGAAATCCTTCCTGACTGCGATTTACTGTATTACGAGATGTGTGCTTTTCCCAAAAAGTAAAATAGCAATCGTTAGTGGTGAATAAGGAGATATATGCGAAAAGTTAAAAAATGGACTGAAGAAGAAGAATTGTATCTAAGTGAAAATGCAAAAAACATGTCGGCTCAGGAAATCGGAGACGTTCTTAACAGATCGAAAATATCCGTGAGACATAAAATCAAATCCTTGGGGATCACCGATACCAAATATTCTCGAATGACTGTTCGGTATCATTATGACAAAGATTTCTTTAAAGTCATTGACTCGGAAGAAAAGTCGTATTGGTTAGGGTTTATCGCAGCAGACGGTTGTATCATTGATAAGACCGGGGCAAAGGCGTTAAAAATAACCTTAAAGGGCGAAGATAAGGGTCATCTTGAGAAATTTAAAAACGCCATCAAAGCTAATGTTCCAGTTAGAGAAAAAATAGCTAAGTCTAATGGTAAAGAATATCCTTCTTGCGAAATTATCATACATTCAACCGAATTATGTAATGACATAATTTCTTACGGGATAGGTCATAACAAAACATATGCGATGAGTCTCACCGGCATCAACCCAGCGATGATGAAACATTTCGTTAGAGGATTTGTTGACGGAGATGGTTCTCTTTATATGTCGTTCGGAAGAGATAAACGGGGATATGAGCGGTATCGTTACGCTGTTGAAATCGTGGGATATAAAGATGTCGTTCTCAACGAATTAAAAGTTTATTTTGATTCGCTAGGTATTAAATCGAGTATTTATGCCAAACGAAAAAACAACGATAAACTAATGATTACAAGAAGAGAAGATATTGTTCGTTTTTTAAACGCTCATTACTTCAACTCGAAAATTCACTTAGATAGAAAATTCAAGAAAGCTATGTTCATGAAAGAACTTTTCGACGCTAATCTTCCGGCGCCGTCTCGGTGAGCAATCTCCGAGATTATGATCGGGGAATATCGGTAAAAGGATATGGTTTGATGTCCCAATACCGAGATAATCGCCTGGATTAAAAGTCAGGCGGCATCGTAACGCATACCGGATGAACCTTCGCAAAGAAGAATATAATTCCGGCACGAGTCTCCGACACCCCTAGAGGGTGAAGATGTATGCTGAGCTACGCCGAGACCATGTAGGCGTAGAAGCAAGGGATAAAAAGCCCATGCGATAACAAAACTGACCAAAGGGCAAGCCAAGATGATTGTCACGGAGAAGATAGAGAAGGAACTCATGCAGTACCCGAATATCGCCCGTGAGATCAAAAAGATTCAAACCAGTGGTGGCAACATCGACGTATTCTTCCATAACGGATCGTCCATCACCGTCGTACCGAACAACGAAAACGCCCGAGGCGTTCGTGCTCAGGTATTGGTGGCCGATGAAGCGATTCTTTTGAAGGCAGAGAATTATACCAAAATATTCCGTCCGTTCTTGAACGTTCAGCGGATTCCAGGATTCAAGAACAAGACCGAATACAAAGACTACCCCGTCGAGCCGAACGCAGAGATCATCCTGACGTCCGCTCACTATCGATCGAATTGGGTGTACGACAAATGGAAGGCGATCGCCTATCAGATGTTCAAGGGGAACGACGACTATTGCGCCGTCAACCTCGAGTACAACCTCTCGATCCATGAGGGGTTGCTTCCGCCGAAGTTCATCGAACAGGTGATGCAAGAGGATGACTTCGACCCTATCGCATTCTCGATGGAGTACGAGGCGCTGTTCTACGGTTCGTCAGAAAAAGCTTATTTCCGTCTCGAAGACATGCAAAAGTGTCGGAAAGTCTTGAAACCGGCCATCTTCTTTGACGAGGCTACTATCGCGTCGTCGGTGAAACGTGTCGCCAAGATGAAGATACCGAAGGTCAACGGAGAGAAACGAATCATCTCGCTAGACGTCGCCCTTAGCGGCGGTAAAGATAACGATAACTCGATTTTCACATTGATCCGGTTGCTTCCTAACGGCGGCGAGTACAAACGACAGATCGTCAACATCTACTCGTTGAACGGGGCAAACTCAGACTACCAGGCGCTTATGTTTAAGCGTCTTTTTTATGATTTCGAAGCAGATTGGGCGGTTCTCGATGCCCTCGGTCTAGGGATGTCGGTCTATGACGAATTGATCAAGGTTACACGGGACGACGAGAGGGATAGCGAATACGAGGCGTGGAAGTCGGACAATGACGAAGCGTTGGCCGAACGAGCTCCCTCGATGGCTCTCCCGGTCATCTATACGGTCAAAGCAACGGTCGACATCAACCATACGATCGCCACGAAACTTCGTGCCGCAATCGAGAACGGGAAAATCGAACTACTTGCGAACGACCTCGAGGGACGGGACTACCTGGAAGATAAATATGAGCTCGACAAAATCGACTCAGAGACGCAAGCGCGCATGTTAGCGCCGTTCTTTCAGACGACCGCACTCATCAACGAGATGATCAACCTTGAGTACGAGATCTTGAACGGAAAGATCCGTCTCAAGGAAAAAGGCCGTATGCGTAAGGACAGATATTCTTCCCTCGCCTACGGAAACCTGCTCGCCTCTATTTTAGAGGATGAGCTCAAAGCCGAAGACTCCGACTTCGAGTACGGACTGTTCTTCGACTAATCAATCAGGAAAGGCGGTGAAACAATGACAGAAACCGCACAAAACCCGGAACTACCGGAAGAGACACACGAATTCAACTCGTTCTTCGACCTCTTGACGTCGCAAGGCGCGGACAGAGTGTATTTTGGCGAAGAGAGTCCCGAGACGATCCGACAATGGATCAACAACCCGATGACCAGCCACCGTCAAATCAAACGCCTGTCCCGTCGGATGTACTCGCGAAACGGCGTCTACACGAACGTCATCGATTACATGAAATCACTCCCGACACTCGACCGCGTGGCCTACGCCACCAAGAACGAGAAGAAGAACGTACCGAAGAATATCGAGAAGGCGAACACCTTCGCAGACCAGATCCGTGACAAGTCGTTCGTGCGAGACGTCCTCATGGGCGGTCTCATCGACGGCGAACAGTATGCCTATGCGTGGATCGAGAAGACCGCTCCCCTTCCGAAGTCGCTTGGAGACCTTGATATCGACAACATCAAAGAG
>NZ_SJUQ01000059.1:0-1175 GCF_004337045.1 Exiguobacterium sp. SH5S4 | reverse complement strand
CCGTCCTCGCTCACGAAATTCCGCCGCCAACGCATGGACGACGACAAACTGCTGGACAAACTGCTCGCACACACGGTCGAGGTCGCGAAAGAGATGGGGCTGCTGAAGGGACGGACGCTAATCGTCGATTCGACCCATTCCCGGGCCCGGTACGGGCAGAAGCCGATTGGGCAGGCGATCATCGAGGAGGCGAAGCATCTGCGCCAAGCGTGCTATCAGGCATCGGCCGATGCGAAGGGGCGTTTCCCTGAGAAAGTCGATGAGCACGACATCGACCAGCTGCTCGCCTATGCGCTCGCCGTGGCGGAGACCGTAGAGTCCGAGATGCCCGAGCTGATGATGCGGGAGCACATCCGCGACAGGGTGAACCGTGTCCGCGAGCTCGCCGAGGACGCGCATGTCGAGCTACAGGTGTCCAAAGACAGCGATGCCCGGACCGGGCACAAGAGCGCCGACTCCTCCTTCTTCGGCTACAAGCATCACCTCGCGATGACGGAAGAAGGCATCATCACGGCCGTCGTCGTCACGTCAGGCGAGGCGGCGGACGGGAAGCAGTTGACTCGCCTCATCGAGAAGAGCCACGCCGCCGGCGCCGAGTTCGACCACATCGTGGGCGATGCGGCCTATTCGGGCCGAGACAACCTGATCTATGCCGCCTCACAAGGATGTAAGCTCGTCGCCCCATTGAACCCCCGTGTCTATTCCCCTGCAGAGAACCGCGGCGAGGGGTTCACTTACAATAAAGATGCGGAACGCTACGTCTGCCCCGCCGGGCACATGGCCATCCGTAAGGCCCGGACAGGCACGAAGAACATCGGTAAGAATCAAAAAGAGACGCATTATTTTGATATTGAGCTGTGTAAACGATGCCCATTGCGTGAAGGTTGTTACAAGGATGGCGCCAATTCGAAAACGTACAGTGTGTCATTGAAATCGAGGGAACATAGCGAACAGCTCGAATACGAGCAGACCGATGAGTTCAAGGACCATCACCGGAAGCGCTTCGCGATTGAGCCGAAGAACAGCCAACTGAAGAACCCGCAAGGTCTGGCGCGAAACAAAACGTCAGACCTGAAAGGCATGACGTTACAGAGCGTGATGGCGATCATCGCGGTAAACCTGAAGCGGATCATCACCCTCTCAAAAGAAAAAACAGGATAAGGGCAAGGAAAAAG
>NZ_SJUQ01000058.1:0-1370 GCF_004337045.1 Exiguobacterium sp. SH5S4 | reverse complement strand
TGAACTGAGCCCCGTAAAATGGACAGTTTAATAAAAAGCCCGTATGTCCTATGCGGCGATTAGATGGCCCCGATATTGTTCCGGGGTCATCTTTTTTAGGTTCCACTGACCGCGTTCGCAGTTGTAATAGTTTATGTAGTCCCCGACCATTTCTCTGACCTGCTCGATTGATCCACACGATCGGTTGGTGACATAGTCCTTCAAATGGCCAAAGAATGATTCAATTGGTGCGTTGTCGAGACAGTTGCCTCGACGTGACATGGACTGGACCAGTCCAAGGCTGCGAACGAGTTGTTGGTAGTCCGGATGTGTATAGTGGAAGCCTTGATCCGAATGGATCATCGCCTCGGGATGCAGATTCCCTTGGAGGTGATCTTCAAGTTTTTCCATCGTCTGAAAGACGAGGTCCATGTGAAGGCTTGCGGACAGCTTGTGCGCCACGATCTCACGCGTGGCCACGTCCTTCACGCATGACAGATAGACGTTCTCGCCGGAGGCGATCGGGAGGTAGGTGATGTCGGTCACGAACACCTTTCCAGGCTCGCTCTGTCGGAACTGACGGTTCAACAGATTCGGCACGACGCGATGCTCGTGCGTCGCCTGAGAGAGCTTCCGATAAGGATTCATCCTCCGGATTTTGGTGACGATGTTATACTTGCGCATCAGTCGGAGAATCCGTTTGTGGTTGATCCGGACGCCGAGTGTCGCGAGCACCTCCATGTACAGCCCCCGATAACCGACTTTACCTTTATGGCTGTCGTGGATTTGCTTGAGGAGTGTCGCGTCTAGGTAATCACGCTCTTCCCGGAGGGACTCCGCCTCGGCACGGTTCAACCAGGCGTAATAGCCACTCCGGCTCACGCCGGCGATCTCACATAGTGGGCGGACGAGGTTCTTCAGCTGTGCGATGCGGATGACGGTGTTGATGGCCTGATATTTCGCTGCTGGTGTCAGTTCGTATGTTTCGCCTGCCCTTCTAACTTCTCTAGCTTTTTTAAGAGTTCATTCTCTGCCGTCAGGTACTTGATTCTTGCCTCTGCCTTCGCTAACCGTCTCTCCATCGACTCGTCTGTTTTCGGGCGTCCACCTCCCAGAGCCTTTCCACGTTTGTCGTTCAGGAGACCGTCTTCCCCGTCTTTTCGATATGTTCGGCGCCATCGTTCCAACGCGGACTTCGCCTTCCTGTTCCCAATTACCGTCAGGTCGAATCCAGCCTCCGTGAAGATCTGCCGGGGTCCCTTGCCGTCCATGTTTTCAAGCACGGCCTTTACTTTGAATTCACCGGTGTATTGGATCGAGCGTTCTGAAACCGACGAGACGTTCGGGTTCGACTCAAGCTGATCAATTTGATGGATATTGAAAATGATTTT
>NZ_SJUQ01000057.1:0-1419 GCF_004337045.1 Exiguobacterium sp. SH5S4 | reverse complement strand
CCAGGCCAGTCTTTCCTGCCGAACGAGTAAGTTCGGCACGCCCAGGTACTCTTTGATTCTACCCGGCAGATATTCGGAATAACGGGAGTGACCGAAGCTTCTTGGCTTCTTGTGCCAAGTGCTGATGATGTTTTCCCACGGAAGCGCACGTTTTGTCATCATGTAGGGCCGTTTTTCTTCGTAGAGGATTTCTCCGTAAAGTGAGAGAATCTTCATTGAATCCCACCTTAAGATGGCGCGTACTTGCCCATGACGAGCCCCTGAAGGGACCAAGACTTTCGTCTTATCGATCGTTATTTCGCCGTACTTGTTCACCTTGAACAGTTCTTCTTTGAAGACAGGGAAGTCTTCTTGCGGCAATCGCAATAGATGTCTCTGCTCTTCTTCGAACAACTCACGGATCAGCACATGCTTTTCGTAATGCACTCTCTCCATGTCGTCCCGTAGGGAAACTGCGAGCTGTCGGTTCATCGAATCGTAATCATGCATGACAGGAGCCGGGACAAGAAAATTGTATCGAACGTATCCCACCTTGTTCTCGACACTTCCTTTCTCGTTCCCACTGTAAGGATTACAGCTTTGGACTTGGAAGCCATAATGAGCCATGAACTGCAGGAAAGCATCTGTATAGATCGCCTCTTCTTTCGTCGTTCGCGGTTGGATGACTGCGGCGGGGAGATTATCGATTCTGAGCTGTTGCGGCACACCACCGATTTCTTCAAAAAGCATTTTGAGTCCCGTCAGGAAGCACTCTTGGTTTTCTGCGGGGAGGGCGACGGCTGCAGTGCGGTTGCTGAAGGGCAGACTCATGACGAGGCACTTCACATCGACCGCATGACTATCTTTGACGACTTCCATCGTCCCGAAATCCACCTGCGCCTCACCCGGAGGGTGCTGCAATCGTTCGTGCCTTGTGTCGTTTTCCTCCTCGCTCGTCATATGCCAGCTCTTGATGAAATTGCAGACCGTTCGGTAAGAACCCTCGAATCCGTTCGCCACCAGCGTTTCATAAATCTTTTTATTCGTTCGTCTTAACTTTTTCTGAAGCATCTGATCCTCGGTCAACCAATCCTCGACCATCTCGCCCCATTTTGTTCCGTACATCATGCCCCTCTTGGGGCGAATGGTTTCACTCGGCAATTGAGCTGAATCCGCGTATTTTTTTACTGTCCTCCAATTGAGGTCTAGATTTTTAGCGATTCGATTGATTGAATGTGATTTGTGGTTTCTGAGAAATTTGATACAATTGATATCGGACATTGCTAGCATTCCTTCCATCTCCTAACGTTCTTGTGTCGCAACTTAAACGTTAGGGTGAGATTGTGGTTGCTGGCAAGTCCTTTTTCTTTTCTAAAATAGGAGTGCAGAGTTGTGTACGTTTCCGTTGCACACTTCTGCACTCCTATTTTGCACTACACA
>NZ_SJUQ01000056.1:0-1488 GCF_004337045.1 Exiguobacterium sp. SH5S4 | reverse complement strand
TGAACTGAACCCTGAATGATAGACACTTGATAAAAAGTGCTCATTCAGGGTTTTTTGTGTGCGGTCGAATCGATATAATGAACCTATTCATTCAGACGGGGGAACGCATCCATGAGTAAAATCATCTTCAACGAACATCAAATCAGGCAGCTCGAGTCGAATCCGAACGTGGCGTCGGTCTCGGACCGGTCGATCCAGTACACGGGCGACTTCAAGATACGGGCCGTGCTCGAGAACCAAGAGGGAAAAGGCCCCTCCCAAATCTTCGAGGAAGCCGGTTTCGACCTGGCGGTGATCGGTCGCGTGAAGGCGAAGTCATCGCTCGACCGCTGGCGCAAGACCTACCGAATCTATGGAACGGATGGCCTGTTGAACGACCGTCGTGGGAAGTCGAACGCGGGTGGGCGCCCGAAGCCGGATGACTCGCTCGAACGACGGCTCGCGAAGGCCGAGGCGCGCGTCAAATACCTGACGGCGGAGAACGAGCTGTTAAAAAAGCTAGAGGAACTCGAGAGGCAGGCGAAACGCACCGACTGACACCGAAAGAGCGATACCAGGTCATCAACACCGTCATCCGGACGTTCCGGCTGAAGAACCTCGTCCGTCCACTCTGCGAGATCGCGGGCGTGAGCCGCAGTGGCTACTATGCCTGGCTCACCCGCGCGGAAGACGACTCCCTCCGGGAAGAGCGTGATTATGCGGACTATCTTCTCCTGAAACATGTCCATGACCGCCGCGACGGGAAAATCGGTTATCGCGGGCTCTATATGGAGGTGCTCGATCTCATCGGGGCACCGATGAACCACAAGCGCATCCTCAGGTTGATGCGGAAATATGGGCTCGTCACGAAGATCCGCAGGAAGAACGCGTACCGGAAGCTCGCCAAGGCGACACACGAGCACAGGACGGTGCCGAACCGCCTGAACCGTCAGTTCGACCAGGACGAGCCGGGCAAGGTATTCGTGACGGACATCACCTATCTCCCGACACGGACAGGCCAGAACGTCTATCTCTCTTGTGTGAAAGACGTCGCGACACGCGAGATCGTGGCACACCATTTGTCGACGAGCCTACACATGGAGCTCGTCTTTCAGACGACGAAAAAGCTCGAAGAGCGTCTCCAGGGGAATCTGCATCCCGAGGCGATGATCCATTCGGACCAAGGGTTCCACTATACCCATCCGGCCTACCAGTCACGTATCCGTGGACTAGGCATGGTCCAGTCCATGTCACGTCGTGGCAACTGCCTCGACAACGCACCGATCGAGTCCTTCTTCGGACATCTGAAAGATCATATCGACCATCGATCGGCATCAGGCCTCACCGAGGTCCGGTCGATGGTCGATGCCTACATTGACTATTACAATAGTGAACGCAAGCAATGGAACCTAAAAAAAATGACTCCGGAGCAATACCGGAGCCATCTGATCGCCGCATAAAAGACGACGCACTTTTTATTAAACTGTCCGAAAAACAGGGCTCAGTTCA
>NZ_SJUQ01000054.1:0-1686 GCF_004337045.1 Exiguobacterium sp. SH5S4 | reverse complement strand
TGAACTGCTCCCCGTCAAGTAGACAGGGCAAATAATGAAAACCAGCCTAGGCGGCTTGAGACCTGTATTCGACAGGGCTCAAGCCGTTTAGTCGTTTCTGGAAACGATCGTGGTTGTAGAACGATATGTAGTTCTCGATGGCCGTTGTGAGTTCGCTATAGGCCTGGAACTCACGCAAGTAGTACATCTCCACTTTCAAGGTGCCCCAAAAACTCTCGATCGGGGCGTTGTCGATACAACGTCCGACCCGGGACATGCTGTGGGTCAGTCCCGCGTCTTCTACCATGCGTTTGAACCCTCTCGAGGTATATTGGAACCCTCGGTCACTATGGATCATCGGACTCGCTCCTGTACGGAGCCCCGCGATGGCTGGCATCATCGTATGGAAGACGAGCCCGTTGTTGTTGGACTTCCCGATACGATAGGCGACGATCGAGCCGTCGTACAGGTCGATGATCGCGCTCAGATATGCCTTCTTCCCGGCACCATATTTGAACTCGGTGACGTCGGTACACCATTTCTCGTCCGGTCGGGACGCACTGAATTCCCGATTCATCAGGTTCTCGGCCACATGTTGCGGTGACGATTTTTTGTACCGTTTTCGCTTCTGGCGGATGACCGAACGGATCTCATGGATACGCATCAGACGATAGACACGCTTCTCATTGTATGCCGGCAGGCCATGCTGGCGTCGTCTGCGGTTGACCGTCATGGTGATCCGTCGATAGCCGTAGGTCCCGTTCACCTGGTCATAGAGAAGGCGGATGTCCTCCAATAGGCTCAGGTTCTCCTCTTCGCGTACCGAGACGGTACGCTTCAACCATTTATAATAGGCGGCCCGTGAGACTTGCGCGATTTCGCACAGGAGCACGACCGAGAACGTGTCGCTTGTCGACAACTCCTCGATGGCCGTGTAACGCAATTGTAGCCGGATTTGGCTGATCAACCTCTCCTCTCGATCTCCTCTAACTTTTTTAGGAACAGGTTCTCGGCCCGCAGGCGCTCGTTCTCGCGCTCGATCTGTTGGATGCGACGTTCGAGCTTCTCCTCGTTGGTCAGTTCCTCTTCTTGCTTCGTCCGTCCGCGCCGATCCTCGAGCCCATGCACGCCGTCGGTATCATATTTTTTCGTCCAGCCATAGACCTGCTGGTAAGACACGGCGAATATCTCGGCCGTCCGTTGATAGTTCCGTCCGTTCTCCAGGCAATACCTGACGATCTCGATGCGTTCCTCGAATGTGGTCTTTCTCCCTTTTGCCATAGCTCGATCCATCCCTTTTCTCGAATCTGTTAACTCGCTATGACCAGTATACTTCTTAATCCATTTCCGAAGAACAGACCAATCACTGATTTGATATTTTGAGAGAACCTCCATTCTAGTGAACCCATCGAGATAGTCACAGACGGCCGCGATCTTCTGTTCCTTGGTGTAAGGGTTCCATGTCTTCGATTCCTTCAAGGCGTCGATCCCACCGATATCGAATTTGGCTTTCCACACCCGGAGGGTATCCTTAGAGACGTGATGAGCCTCCTCGATTTCCTTCCAGGTATATCTTTCTGCGTCCATCATACGCAGCGCACTCAGTTTTTGTTCGATCGAATGTCGACTTCTCGCCATAAAAAAACACTCCCCAATCAGATAAACAGATTTGTTATTTCATCTGTCTACCTATTGGGGAGCATATCA
>NZ_SJUQ01000053.1:0-2156 GCF_004337045.1 Exiguobacterium sp. SH5S4 | reverse complement strand
TGTCAACAGCGGTTTAAAATTCCTTCTTAATAACGGATTAAAAATCCCTTTTTTACACGTTACTCTTGGAAACTATCGACACGGGTCGGCTGGATGCCGGCCCGTTTCTTTTCCCTCATCCGATATGAATCTCCCCGAATGTTAAAAGTGGTCGCATGATGAAGAAGGCGATCTAAAATTGCGGTTGCCAAAACCTCGTCACCAAATATTTTTCCCCATTCAATATATGACTTGTTTGAAGTCAGGATGATCGAACCTCTCTCATATCTCTTCGAGATGATTTGAAACAGCGCATTCGCACTGATGGGGTCGAACGGAAAATAACCGATTTCATCTAGAATGAGTAGCTCGGATCGACAGTACCTTTTGATGATACGAGGAAGAAGGCCAGATTTCTCTGCTTTTTGACACTCCTCGACAAAATCGTTCGCGGTAATGAACGAAGTCCGATAACCTTTCGTGACAGCTTCCGCAGCGATTGAAATCGCCAAGTGTGTCTTCCCTACCCCCGGCGGGCCCAATAATAATACATTAAAGCCGTTATCGATGAACCGACAGGTCATCACCTCCCTGACGCGCTTTTCATTGATGCTCGGCTGAAACGCAAAGTCGAAGTCTTCTAGCGTCTTAAAATAGGGGAGTCTGGCACGTTTTATTCGTTTCGATAGCTCTGTTGACTCACGGTGTTCGATTTCCGTCATCAGAATACTGTTTAGAAAGTCCGAATATGCTACATTATTCTTGGAGGCATCTTCAAGGATTCCTTCAAGCTGGTTGGCCGACAATTGCCATCCAACTTTTTCTAAGCGTTCAGTGAGAAGGTCCGTGTTCATTCGTGATCGCTCCTTTCGAACTGTTCGTACACTTGAAGGGAACGACGTTCCACTTCAGGAATATCGGGCTGGAGACGACGGGTCGGCAAACCTTTTTGAGTCGTTTCTAGCCCTTTGTAATGCTCTAAATTTAATTGATACTTCAAGTTCCCGGAGGCGATCGGGTGTTGGGCGATTTGTTCGCCATCAGCGTAGACCTCGAGATGATGGTCAAGGGTGATTCTAATTCGTACATGCTGTCCGACGAACCGGAACGGAACTGAATACTGTCGTCCTTGGTAGGACACAAAACAGTCTTTGCTTACTTGACGTGTTTCCCAGCGATGGACCGGATAATGCGGCTTCAAATGTCCTGGTGCTAGAAAACCTTGTTCAACCTCGAAGCGTTTCTCAGGTGACTCTTTCGTCGTATCGTTTTTCTTTTTATTGGCCGTGTTTTGTAGCCACTCCAGGACGTCACGATTCAATCGTTCCAATGTCTTTCCGATACGTCGTTTGAAAAAGTTCTGTTTCATATAGCCGAATGAGCGCTCGATCTTCCCTTTCGTCTGTGCCCGTCTGGGCTTGCACGCCTTCGGCGTAATCCCATAATAGGCCAAGAAATCTTCGAACTTCTGATTGAACTTGATACCGTTTGGATTGTGGCTGATGACCGCAGTTTTCATATTGTCATAGAGAATCTGTTGCGGTACGCCATTGAAGAAGGCGAACGCATTCATATGGCACTTCATCAGAGTCTCCAGCGTCATGTCGGTCGTGAACTCGATGTATCGCATCCTTGAATACCCGAGGATGATGGAGAAGGCATACACCATACGCATTTCACCGTCTACTTCATACGTCCCGACATCACTCCAATCCATCTGTCCCTGTCGTCCAGGCGGTGTTTCAAACCTGACGGTAGCCTGCTTTTTAGGCTGAAGTCTGTAAGGTCTCACGTACTCTCTCAGAATCGTCATTTTCCCTTCATAGCCTAGCTTTTGAATCTCATCGAACAGAACCTCGCAATTGGTTGTACCTTCTTTGATACGTTCGTTTATGTAGTCTTTGTAGGGTTCGAGTTTTCCTTTCCTCTTTTTCCGCTTCACTTTCGTAGGTGCACTTTCCATCTTCAAATACTTTCGGATTGTCTTAGGATCATATCCCGTCTCGTCAGAGATGGCTCTGATTGTCCATCCTTTGCTTCTTAACTCACGAATCATAAAAAATCCCTCACTTCGGATCATGTCTCACACTCCATTTTCAGGTTGTCAGAATCATTATCCGTTAATTTGAGGGATTTTTAATACGTTGATATAAGGGATTTTAACAGCGTTGATTACA
>NZ_SJUQ01000052.1:0-2502 GCF_004337045.1 Exiguobacterium sp. SH5S4 | reverse complement strand
TCATTCCGTCGACTTCCCCCCGAAGGGTTCTGTCGATTTCCTGCGCTCGACTTGCATGTATTAGGCACGCCGCCAGCGTTCGTCCTGAGCCAGGATCAAACTCTCCAAAGAATTTGATATAGCTCTTGAAAATGACGAAGCTTGCGCTTCAATCAAAACTTGTAAAACTTTTTTTGCCTCATCGTTCAGTTTTCAAAGACCAAATGTTGTCGTGTTAGCGACTTTTTAATAATAGCGAGTTCACTTTTTAAAGTCAACCGTTTTTTATTATTTTTTTCACTTTTTTCTGTTGCTCAAATTTGAACAGCAGCGACGTTTATTAATATATCAGTGCCTATACTATTCGTCAACTGTTTTTCTAAAAAAACTTTGATTGCTTCAAAATTTATTTCGATACGCTTAAATTGACCGTGGACTCCCTTCTTAACCAATGGAAAAGCTCAGGCGAAATCACCTGAGCTCATCACTGGCAAGAGAACATTACGACGATTTAGACGAGACGCGTTTCTTCGCCTTTAATGACTCTTTAGGACCACTATTCGATTTTGATACTGCTTCACCGTGCGCTGGCGCTTGGAAGCGATGAAGCATCAACACTTGATAAGCGTTGGCGAACACGAGCGTCGCAAGTGCCGGCCATAGAAGAGCGATCTCATCTGTCGCTTGCAGTGCCGGAATCCACTCGATCAACGTAATGACGATCATCAAGAAGAGCGTCGGGATAAATGCACTCGCGTTCGTCTGTCTCGCCTTGCTCGTCGCTACAATCCACGACACGACGACTAGGACGAGCATCTCTCCGATATAACGCCACATGTGATCATTGCCAAATGCGAGCATGCGCAGATAGACCGCGTCAAATAACGCGAATATGATCAAGACCACTTGAACTCGATTCCACAGTTTCGCTCCGCGGAATAAATCCAAGCCGACACGGTGGACGATCAAGTAGGCAAAAAAACCCATCATACTGATTCCCGTCCACGTACTCGAGTAACTGAGTGCCGTCACAATCGCTTCCCACGACTGACTGACCAAATAACCCGGATTGGCGAGTAAATTCATCAGGAACCCAAATAGCGTCCCGAAAACGAGTGTCGTCCAAAACAAACGTAAAAAACCTTGTACTTTCATCTGCTAACCATTCACCCTTCTATTTGTTGAATGACCGATTGCGCCAATTCATCATATGTTTTCTCAAACGGATGCCCGTCCCGGTAGACCGAAGGCGCAAAGTCGTCTTCATTGTCATACGGCTGACCGAGCGGGATTTGCGCGAGCAGTTTACTCTTGAGCGCTTCTGATAATTTTTCGCCGCCGCCGTAACCGAAGACGTATTCTTTCTCGCCCGTTACCTTGCTCTCGAAGTACGCCATATTCTCAATGATTCCGAGTACTTTATGGTTCGTCTTGATTGCCATCGCACCCGCTCGAGCCGCGACGAACGCAGCGGTCGCGTGAGGTGTCGTTACAATCAACTCCTGGCATGACGGGAGCATCGAGTGGATATCAAGCGCGACGTCACCTGTCCCTGGCGGTAAATCGAGCAACAAGTAGTCGAGGTCGCCCCACTCCACATCATTGAAGAAGTTGTTGAGCATCTTCCCGAGCATCGGTCCGCGCCAGATGACCGGCGCATTGTCTTCGACGAAGAAGCCCATCGAGATGACTTTTACCCCGAACCGCTCGACCGGGATGATCTTTTCACCTCGGACGACGGGACGTTCTTCAATCCCGAGCATGTCCGGGACACTGAACCCGTAAATATCTGCATCGATCAAGCCGACCCTTTTACCGGCACGTGCTAACGCGACCGCCAAGTTGACCGACACCGTCGACTTCCCGACGCCGCCTTTTCCTGAAGCGATTGCTATGAACGTCGTTCCTGAGTTTTCACGAAGGATAGCCGGTTTTGTCGCTTCTTTTAAACTTTCGTCATTTAGCGCTTCGAAACGAAGGCCGACCGTCTTAAAGCCTTTTCCTTTCAACAATGTGACGATCTCTTGTTGCAGCTGAAGCTGTTCCCCGCTCCCGGTCTGACCGAGCGCCACTTTCACGCTGACATAGTCTTCTTTAATTCGGACGTCTTTCACGCCAGCTGTATCTCCAAGCGTACGGTTGATCGTCGGATCGACCAATACTGCTAATTCTTCACGAACTTGTTCTACTGTAAGCATGTCATTCCCCCTAATTTCTGTCTCGATAACAGTATATCAAAAAAAGCGTTTTCTTGAGGGAACGAAAACTAACTATTTCTCGAGCAACAAAAAAACTCTCCGCCCATAAAGGGAGGGCACTGAAAAACTTCAAATGATTTTAAGCAGATGAGCGTCGTCCCGGATGGGATGACGCTCATCTGCTTTCATTGCCCTTCGAGCCGCCCTGTCCGGCACGCCGCTTTCCTGGGGGCGGTCAGCGAGCCGCATCGCGACGATGTCGCTGCTGGGTCTCGCCTTGCCCGCTGTTCCCCCGGGAGTCGGCGTGCCCTCGGGGCGACGCTGT
>NZ_SJUQ01000051.1:0-2553 GCF_004337045.1 Exiguobacterium sp. SH5S4 | reverse complement strand
CATCAGCACTTGGCACAAGAAGCCAAGAAGCTTCGGTCACTCCCGTTATTCCGAATATCTGCCGGGTAGAATCAAAGAGTACCTGGGCGTGCCGAACTTACTCGTTCGGCAGGAAAGACTGGCCTGGTGTAGACGTCAAGTTGATTTTGACACTTTTTGCTCGTTTGCCTTTTACACTTCTGCCGAAAACAATGATTTCCGGTTCCTCATCCGATGACTGTCGTCATCACTATGTATGATTTCGACGCGATGGAGTAAGCGGTCCAGTATCGCAGTCGTGATGCCCTGGTCCCCGATCAATTCGCCCCATTGATCGGGGCTTTTGTTCGAGGTCAGGATGATCGAGCTGCGCTCGTAAAGGTGGTTGACGAGATGGAAGAAGAGATTGGCTTCTCGTTGGTCCATGGCCATATACATCAGGTCATCGATGATGACCAGGTCCGAATCTCGCAACCTTTTTAACTGGATCTTCGACTTACTTGAGAACTCTTCACTTTTTAATAGTTGGACGAGTTCGCCCATCGTGACGAAGTATACCTTGAACCCGTGGTTGACCGCCTCGATTCCCAGCCCCACAGCCAAAAACGTCTTTCCGACGCCCGGAGGGCCCAAGAGGATCAGGTTGTACTGTTGCTCGAGCCAGTTGAGCTGTTTCAACTGCTTCAGCTGTCGGGCGGTTAGTGCGGTCTGTTCCTCTAAATTGAACTCCGAGAGGGATTTAATGAACGGGAATCGGGCCCACTTCATTCGTCTCTCCAAACTTTTAGCGTCTCGTTTGGCGCGTTCATGGTTCGTGATGGCACTTAGAAATTCGATATACGTCCAGGAGGGCATTTCGGCCTCTCTCAAAATCTGTGGGAGGGCGTCAGCCGTCTCGGCGAGACGAAGCTGCCGAAAGTCCTGTTGTAACTCGGAAACGCTTTGACTCATTTTACCGTCACCCCTTTCAGGATGTCGGTGTAGGCTTGGATCGGCCTCGTTGCGACCTGTATCCCGGATTTCTTCGGACGTTCGGTATCGGGTTTTGTATCACACCCATCGTCCGCGAGGGTCGCGAGATAGTGGACCACGTCTCGGAAATCGTTGGCGCTGAACAGCTTCTCTTGCGAACACTTTTCCAGTGCCTTCGTTAAGTGATTGGGATACATGGTCGCGACGTCCCTGACGATGTTGAACTGGTCGCGGCGGTAACGTGGATACCGCTTCGAGAGCTCAACCAGATAGTCAGAGGCAGACTCTCTGTCCTCGAAGTAGGCGAGGACCTGTTGCTTCAGTTCTTCGATTCCCTTGGAACGATCTCGCAGGTGGTCACGGTTTTGAATCAGTTTTCCGCTCTCTTGGCTGATCCGATGGTCTGCGATCACTTCTCCCTCGGGAGACTCGCGGATCAATAATCGCTCCTGATCGGTCACTTCGACGAATACCACCTTTTTCTTGACCGATGAGTAGGTCCCGATTGGGACGGTGTAACGGTTTGAGCGATAACGGATTGTGTTGTCCTTGCCGACGTTCCTTGCTATACTTTCCATATGGATGCTTTCGAAAGAAAGTAGCGAGGAGACCGGTTGTAAGTGTTGTTTTTCGACGGAGAACACTTCAGCTGGTCTTTTTTTCGTTGTCTGGTGGACATTATAATTTCCTGTCCTCTCCAGCCATCTCATGGAACGGTCGTTCCAATCCTCGATATGCCGGTACACTCTGCTGTCCGCAAAATTCCGTTTGATATACTTCACGACGTTCTCGATCATACCCTTCGACTCCGGGTCGGCCCTACGACATAAATAGATCCTGAACTTCCGTTCGTTCACATAGGCTTGAAACTCATTGGTCAATAGAACGTCACCTGCGTTCTCGTTGATTGCGATGAGGTGATCCTGGTCGTAGACGATTTCAGAAGGGCGCCCACCATAGAATTGAAACGCATTCTCGTGGCAGCGAATGGTGTCCTTGGTGGTGAACGGACGCTCTCTCCATTCCACATACTTCATTCGAGAGTGCGCAAGTACGAACGCGATGAAATAGAGCTTGATCGTTTTCCCATCTTTAGTCCGTTGTCTGGTCTCACCCCAGTCCACCTGTATCTGCTTGCCCATCGGTTGTTCAGGGATGGCCTCGTAATGGCGGACAATCCTTTTCTTTTCAATCTGATAGATTTCTCGGATTTCCTTCACGTATGTCCTCACCGTGCTCGATCCGACCGAGAGGTCGGGATATCTTTCAAGTAACCAGTCATGGACTTGTGCGCTGCTCAAATGCGGATACTCCTCCAACCATGCAATGATCCAGTCCCGATATATGTCGAGTTTCTTTTTTCGTGAACAGGCTTTTCCGTCAAATTCATGTAGGGCGTCTTCATATGTCATCTTCAGGTACTTATATACCGTCGGTCTTGATACCTTCAGCGCTGTGGCGATTTGAGCCACTTTTGTCAACAGCGGTTTAAAATTCCTTCTTAATAACGGATTAAAAATCCCTTTTTTACACGTTACTCTTGGAAACTATCGACACGGGTCGGCTGGATGCCGGCCCGTTTCTTTTCCCTCATCCGATATG
>NZ_SJUQ01000050.1:0-2999 GCF_004337045.1 Exiguobacterium sp. SH5S4 | reverse complement strand
TTGAAAACTGAAGATTCATCAAGACATCAAACCAAGAAAAATATGCATGGTCCGTTCGGACCGTGTGTCTTAGAAACGCTAGATCAAGGTAGAAAGGGCGTACGGTGGATGCCTTGGCACTAGGAGCCGATGAAGGACGCGACGAACAGCGAAATGCTCTGGGGAGTGGTAAGTGCACTTTGATCCAGAGGTATCCGAATGGGGGAACCCACCGCCGGGAGACTGGCGGGACACCCGTGTGAATACATAGCACGGTGTGAGGCAAACCCGGGGAACTGAAACATCTAAGTACCCGGAGGAAGAGAAAGAAAATTCGATTCCCTGAGTAGCGGCGAGCGAAACGGGAACAGCCCAAACCAGGAAGCATGCTTCCTGGGGTTGTAGGACACTCTATACGGAGTTACAAAGGGATAGGATAGGTGAACGACCTGGAAAGGTCGGCCAGAGAAGGTGACGGCCCTGTAGCTGAAATCTTATCCCCTCCAGAGTGGATCCTGAGTACGGCGGGACACGTGAAACCCCGTCGGAATCCGGGAGGACCATCTCCCAAGGCTAAATACTTCCTAGTGACCGATAGTGAACCAGTACCGTGAGGGAAAGGTGAAAAGCACCCCGGAAGGGGAGTGAAATAGATCCTGAAACCGTATGCCTACAAGTAGTCAGAGCCCGTTAACGGGTGATGGCGTGCCTTTTGTAGAATGAACCGGCGAGTTACGATGGCGGGCAAGGTTAAGCTGATAAGGCGGAGCCGCAGCGAAAGCGAGTCTGAATAGGGCGCATCAGTCCGTCGTCGTAGACCCGAAACCAGGTGATCTACCCATGTCCAGGATGAAGGTCAGGTAACACTGACTGGAGGTCCGAACCCACGCACGTTGAAAAGTGCGGGGATGAGGTGTGGGTAGCGGTGAAATGCCAATCGAACCTGGAGATAGCTGGTTCTCCCCGAAATAGCTTTAGGGCTAGCCTCGAGGTGAAGAGTTCCGGAGGTAGAGCACTGATTGGACTAGGGGCCCCCACAGGGTTACCGAATTCAGTCAAACTCCGAATGCCGGCAACTTGTACTCGGGAGTCAGACTGCGAGTGATAAGATCCGTAGTCGAAAGGGAAACAGCCCAGACCATCAGCTAAGGTCCCAAAGTGTATGTTAAGTGGAAAAGGATGTGGCGTTGCACAGACAACTAGGATGTTGGCTTAGAAGCAGCCACCATTCAAAGAGTGCGTAATAGCTCACTAGTCGAGTGACGCCGCGCCGAAAATTTAACGGGGCTAAACATACCACCGAAGCTATGGATTCCGTAAGGAATGGTAGGGGAGCGTTCCAAGCAGCAGTGAAGCGGTATCGTGAGGAGCCGTGGAGCGCTTGGAAGTGAGAATGCCGGTGTGAGTAGCGAAAAGAGGGGTGAGAATCCCCTCCGTCGAAAGCCCAAGGTTTCCTGAGGAAGGCTCGTCCGCTCAGGGTTAGTCTGGACCTAAGCCGAGGCCGAAAGGCGTAGGCGATGGACAACAGGTTGATATTCCTGTACCGCCGTACCACCGTTTGAACGATGGGGGGACGCAGAAGGATAAGGTAACCGTGCGACTGGAAGTGCACGGACAAGCAGCGAGGCCGTCGGGTTGGCAAATCCGCCCGGCATACAAGGTTGAGCTGTGATGTGGAGCCCGTAGGGCGAAGTACCGGATTTCACGCTGCCAAGAAAAGCCTCTAGTAAGGAGGTCGGCGCCAGTACCGTAAACCGACACAGGTAGGCGAGATGAGAATTCTAAGACGCGCGGGATAACTCTCGTTAAGGAACTCGGCAAAATGGTCCCGTAACTTCGGGAGAAGGGACGCTTATGGCAACATAAGCCGCAGTGAATAGGCCCAAACGACTGTTTAGCAAAAACACAGGTCTCTGCTAAATCGCAAGATGAAGTATAGGGGCTGACGCCTGCCCGGTGCTGGAAGGTTAAGGGGATGTGTCATCGCAAGAGAAGCACTGAACCGAAGCCCCAGTAAACGGCGGCCGTAACTATAACGGTCCTAAGGTAGCGAAATTCCTTGTCGGGTAAGTTCCGACCCGCACGAAAGGCGTAACGATTTGGGCACTGTCTCAACGAGAGACCCGGTGAAATCATAGTACCTGTGAAGATGCAGGTTACCCGCGACAGGACGGAAAGACCCCATGGAGCTTTACTACAGCCTGATATTGAGGCTTTGTACGCGATGTACAGGATAGGTGGGAGTTTGTGAAGCCGGAGCGCCAGCTTCGGTGGAGACATCCTTGGGATACCACCCTTTGCGTATAGAGTCTCTAACTCGCAGCCGTGATCCGGCTGGAGGACCGTGTCAGGCGGGTAGTTTGACTGGGGCGGTCGCCTCCTAAACAGTAACGGAGGCGCCCAAAGGTTCCCTCAGAATGGTTGGAAATCATTCGTAGAGTGCAAAGGCAGAAGGGAGCTTGACTGCGAGACCTACAAGTCGAGCAGGGACGAAAGTCGGGCTTAGTGATCCGGTGGTTCCGCATGGAAGGGCCATCGCTCAACGGATAAAAGCTACCCTGGGGATAACAGGCTGATCTCCCCCAAGAGTCCACATCGACGGGGAGGTTTGGCACCTCGATGTCGGCTCATCGCATCCTGGGGCTGGAGTAGGTCCCAAGGGTTGGGCTGTTCGCCCATTAAAGCGGTACGCGAGCTGGGTTCAGAACGTCGTGAGACAGTTCGGTCCCTATCCGTCGTGGGCGCAGGAAATTTGAGGAGAGCTGTCCTTAGTACGAGAGGACCGGGATGGACGCACCGCTGGTGTACCAGTTGTTCCGCCAGGAGCATCGCTGGGTAGCTACGTGCGGACGGGATAAGTGCTGAAAGCATCTAAGCATGAAGCCCCCTCCGAGATGAGATTTCCCTTTGAGCAATCAAGAAAGACCCCTCAGAGACGATGAGGTAGATAGGTCATGGGTGGAAGCACGGCGACGTGTGGAGCTGAATGATACTAATCGGTCGAGGCTTTGATCTAGAAA